>JAYWAE010000024.1:0-19642 GCA_043782715.1 Pseudobdellovibrionaceae bacterium
GCTCAATCTCAGAATCCGCAACCCCATATCCAAATGGCTATTTTGCTCGATGGCAGCGGCAGCATGCAGGGTTTGATCAACCAAGCCCGCCGCCAAATCTGGAAGATCGTCAACGAATTGGGCCGTGCCACCAAGGGTGGAGTGACTCCTAAACTCGAGATCTCGGTTTACGAATACGGCAAAGATGATTTGCCGGAAGAGGGCGGATTTTTACGCCAGCTGATTTCACTTTCGACCGATCTCGACGGAGTTTCGGAAAAGCTGCGCACGATCAATGCTCAAGGCAGCAAAGAGTATACGGGCATGGCGATCCAAGCCGCGACCGTGGATCTCCAGTGGAGTGGAAATCCGGGCGATTACAAAGCCATTTTTATTTCGGGTAACGAGACGATGGATCAGGGCCCCGTCAATTATCTAAATGCCGCGCGGGCGGCACGGGCCGCTGGCATTGTGGTCAATACGATTCATGCCAAAGGCACCGCCGAGCACGACATGATCCGTGACGGCTGGCAGGCCGCGGCCGACGCGGGCGGAGGCAAAGCGCTCGAGATCGCACTCAACCTGAATGAAAAAGTGTATCCGACTTTGGTTGATGACGAAATCCTTGGCCTGAACAAAGATCTCAACGCCACTTATGTTCCGTACGGCCAATTCGGCCAATCGGAGTATGACAAAATGATCCGCGCCGATGATGCGGCCGGATCGGACGGTTCGTTGATCGAGCGCGGATTGTCCAAATCGGGTGGCTACTACAATGGCTACATCGAAAACTGGGATCTTGTTGCTGCGGCCACCAGCTTTAAATACGGCGTGGAAGCATTCTTGCGTACCCTGACCGAGCGCGACCTACCGGAAAACATGCGCAGAATGTCCATTGCCGAACGCGTGATCTTCATCAATGACAAGTCCTTTGAACGCAATGAGATCATGAAAGGAATCAAAGACCTTTCGAATGTGCGCCAGGACTTAATCGACCGCGAGATGGCCAAGGATCAAGACAGCGCGTTGGCCGGACTGGACAAAGCCATGGTCGCGATGCTGCGTGAACAGCTTTCGGCCAAGGGATTCGACCGCGCCAAATAGAAACTAGTCTGCAATGCTGTTGCGGCTACCGTAAAATGGGTCTTAGAATGCCCTGGCCGCACAGTTTGTTCAGCCACAAGTTTTCTCTTCTTGTTTGTACTCGCCTGCACAATTATTCTGCTTTCAGTGGGAGTCGAGAATTCATAAAGAAGGCTAAAATGTCGATGAAAATGAAAATCGTCGCTGCGTTTATCGAGCAACTGGAAAAAGAGTTGGCCGCGATGGTGCAAGCCGCGCGCGCCACGCACGAAGCGGCGACGCATGAAGAGAGCAAAGCGGAAAACCAATACGACACGCGCGGGCTCGAAGCCGCATACCTAGCCGGTGCTCAAGCCAAACGTGCGGGTGAGATCGACGAGGCTTTGTCGCTGCTAAAAACTGCCGCCTTTAGAAATTTGGGTGCTACGGATCCGGTGCAAGCCACCGCGCTAGTTTCGGTCGATATCGAAGGCAAAAATAGCCGGCTGCTCGTCATGCCGAAAGGCGGCGCTTCACGCCTGCACTTTGAAGGGCAGGACTACCAAATTATCACTCCCCAATCGTCGCTAGGTGAAGCGCTCATCGGTTTACACGCTGGCGAATCTGGTGAATTTGAAGTCGCGGGCAAATTAAAAGAGTTTGAAGTTCTGGGCGTTCTTTAAAAAACCGATGGAAGCCAAACTTCGAAATTTTATTACTTTCAGAGCTCTTTTCTTGCAAGGACTGCTCTTGCTAGAACGGTTACAATTAAGATCGCGCTCCAAATTAGCGACAAAATGTGGATCTGTCCGGGAAAGAGAAGAAAAGCCGAATAAGCAATTCCTGTTTCGCCCCCTTCGGCAATTCCGGCCGCAAGCCTCAGTCCACGATTGTCTTTCTTTAATCCAGGTTTTCCGTCCTCGAAGCTCCCAAGTGCAAGTGCCCCCGTAATGCAGAGAACGTACAAAAATATGATAAACATCCAGATGAAATGCAGTTCCGGAAAGGCAAAGTTGAAACCGATGACCATTGCTGAGTACGACGCCATGTCGCAGAGGATATCTAGGAAGGCTCCGAAATCAGTCGCTTGATTCGTTTCGCGCGCGAAAATCCCATCCGTTCCGTCAAAGAGGCGGCCCAGCCACCAAAGTGCAAGCGCCGATAAAAATGACTGTGTTGCCACTAAGTATGCGGCGCCAAAGCTCACAAATAGGGAAAGTATAGTGATTTGATTTGGCGTTACTCCCACAAATCGGTAAAGCCGAATCAATTTTCGAGTCAATTTGGGCAGATGAGGTCGAAAATGATTATCAATCATTTCCGCTGCCTCGCGATGTTTGCTTGCGTACTGGAATTACTCCATTCGGTAACTCCCATCTACGTTGTTTTCGAAATGGAATGAAGAGAAGGCCTGCGAGAGAGTTTTCCTCAAAACTCCTGTACGACGGTACGCCGATTACAATTTCATCTTGAGGAATACCGAGTTTCAAACTTCTATGAACACGATCCCAGATGGTAAATATTATTCCATAATTCGAATCAGTTTCGTCACGAACAATGGAATGGTGAATACCATGCATTCTAGGCGTTACAATAAGTCCCGTTAACCACGAATCCAATCGTTCCGGCAGGCGTAAATTCGAGTGATGGAATTGAGCAAATGCAGTTACGCAAGTCTCAAACAAAAGAAACGTACGCACATCGATCCCAATAAGGAGTATTTGGACTACCCGAAATATCGATGAAAATGCGAGTTCGCCAAAATGGAAACGAGATGCCGTGGAAACATCAAGATCAAGATCTGTATGGTGAACATTATGAAAACGCCAGAGAAAGGCGATGCGATGATTGAGGTAATGCCACCAGTAAAGGGTGTACTCAAGCAATACAAATCCTAGCGCGACTCTGACCAAATCAGTCAGTGGAAATGAGTTGAGAAGACCGAATTTTGAGCGCGCTGCAAAATCCGCGGCCCAAACTTCAAATGGTAAAAATGCAAAGCGGACAAAGATCGCGCTGACGCATGCCAGGCCGAGATTACGAAGAATCCGTTTGCGCTTAGATTCTGTAGTCTCACGTAGACGCCAGAGTGATTCGCAAACAAGAGCCACAACAAAGATCAAAGCTAGTATGATAAGGCGCATTTACTCACAATCATTTCGCATCGTTTAAAGACCAATCGTATTCAAGATACGAAACTGTGGCCTTATAGCTCTTAATCACTTCCTGTTGGTCTCGGTCACTCGTGAGCCGCGAGGCCACAAATGCCTCGAGTGATCCGGGTTTTTTTCGAAAGTCATCGCCATACCACTTGAAGATTGATGAGAGTTCCAGCTTTTTCTCCTTGGCGAGGTAGCGATTTTTGCTTTGATCGCCAAGAAACACCCTAGCCGAGTCCTCCAGTTGCGCCTCAAGTTTTTCGGCAATATACGCCTCGGGCCGAAGCGCCGGACAGCCAACCGATGCGCAGACCAGTGCAAAGTGAATCCTTGGCTCGCCGAAAACGGGGCGGATCATCTCATGCTCGATTTCGTCCAGGTTTCGTTGCTGCCCGAGGAGTGAAATGAACTTTTTCTTCCAAGGACTTTTAAAAATCGATCCTGCGTCCTTGATTGAAGCGATGGGATAGTTGTCGATCACGAATTTTACCGTAAAGGCGTTATACGCATTGATCAGGAAGGCTAGCTTCTGCGATTGCGTAAACTGATCGAAGTCGGGTTTCGACAGTTTTTCCAGGGCCCGAAGGTAAGAATCGAGCTCACCGGCGTCTAACTTCAGTTTTGCATATTTGACACGGCTTTGAGCGCCCGATTGCACGACATTTTGGCGCAGGACTGCCGTCCACTTTGAATGCGCCTGATCAAAGAACTCCTTTTTATCAACTGTCGCGGCGAATGAATTTAGGACTGTAGAACCTGTTGTCCAGAAAATCAGCGCCGCCATCAGTGTCCAATTCATCCGATTTCTTCGATCTGCCACGTTGCCATCCCTTTCCTTCGTTGTGTCGTGCAAGAGTAACTGCGAGTTCGAGTAAATCTCTTACGAGCTAACATTAATTTGGAGTCGGATGTAAGAAACTGAGATGGTCGGCCACATATTGTATGACGAGTGAGTCCTGGAGGCGTTTGTGGGTAAATCAAAATTCGGAAAGTTGGCGTTGGCTTTGGCCGCCTGCGCCATCTTCGTCGCGTACCAGTGGCTTGGCCTGGGGAAGTACCTTTCTTTTGAGAGTCTTAAGGCAAATCAGGGAAGTCTCGCCGCTTTTTATCAGCAAAAGTCCTTGTTCGTCGCTGGCCTGTTCGTCCTTCTCTATGTCGTCTCCACAGCTCTTTCTTTGCCTGGCGCAACAATTCTGACTCTCGGCGGCGGGGCTATTTTTGGGCTACCGCTCGGAGTCCTTCTTGTTTCGGTTTCTAGTACCGTGGGAGCCACGCTCGCTTTCTTGGGTTCCCGTTTTTTGTTCGGGAGTTACGTTCAACGTAAATTCGCTTCTCGCATCGAATCGATCAATAAGGGCGTTCGGCGCGAAGGGGCCTTTTATCTTTTCACCCTAAGACTGGTGCCCGTTTTTCCGTTCTTTCTCATCAATCTGGTGATGGGCCTGACGCCCATTGGGATACTGACATTTTTCGCGGTGAGCATGATTGGAATGCTTCCTGGAACTATCGTCTATGTAAACGCAGGGACTCAGCTTGCAAATATGAAATCCATAAATGGAATTTTGTCGCCAGGTCTTCTCCTTTCATTCGCGTTGATCGGTATCTTGCCCCTCGTGGCTAAGGCAATCATCGAAAAAATAAAGGCGAGAAAATACACGCGAAAATTCAAACGGCCAAAGAAGTATGACTTTAACGTGCTTGTCATTGGCGGAGGTTCGGCCGGATTGGTCACCGCTTATATCGCGGCGGCGGTTCAGGCGAAAGTTGGCCTCATTGAAAAGCATAAGATGGGCGGCGACTGTCTAAACACAGGATGTGTGCCGAGTAAGGCTCTGATTCGCTCCGCAAAGATTTTCAATTACTTTAGGAGATCAGCCGAGTTCGGAATCGAGGCTCTCCCGGCAAAAATGGATTTCGCCAAGGTGATGGAGCGGGTGCAGAAGGTTGTCACCGAAGTCGCGCCCCATGATTCCGTTGATCGGTACACCTCCCTTGGTGTGGATTGTTTCACTGGTGAAGCTCGGATCAAATCCCCTTTTGAAGTTGAAGTGAGCGGAAAAATCCTGACCACTAAAAATATCGTCATTGCGACTGGCGCCTCGCCCTTAGTTCCGCCGATCCCCGGATTGAGCCAGATTTCGTATCTGACAAGCGACAATGTTTGGAGTCTGCGCACTCTTCCCCAGAGACTGATCGTGCTTGGTGGCGGTCCAATTGGCTGTGAGCTGGCTCAGAGCTTTGCCCGCTTTGGCTCAAGCGTGACTCTTGTCGAAATGGCCGCCAGAATCATGGCGCGGGAAGATGTTGATGCTTCCGAAATCGTTTTTGAAAAATTCAAGAGCGAAGGCATTCAGGTTTTAACTAGCCATAATGCACTTCGAATTGAAAAAGAGGACAAAGTCCTCATCTGCGAGCATGAAGGAAAAGAGATTCGAATTCCGTTCGATGAAATTCTGATCGCCCTCGGGCGCAAGGCGACCGTGAAAGGATTTGGACTCGAAGAACTTGGAGTCGAGATCAGTGAGCGTGGAACCATCGCAACGAATGAATTTTTGCGAACGACAAATTACCCAAATATCTACGCATGCGGCGATGTCGCGGGACCGTTTCAATTTACCCACACGGCCAGTCACCAAGCCTGGTATGTCGCTGTTAATGCTCTCTTCAGTCCCTTCAGAAAATTCAAAGTCGATTACCGCGTGATTCCTTGGTGCACGTTTACCGACCCGGAGGTCGCGCGCGTCGGACTCAATGAGCAAGAGGCAAAAGAGAAAGGTATTGAATTCGAAGTCTCCAGATTCAATATCGCCGATCTAGACCGAGCGATCACCGAGGGAGAGGCGCACGGCTTCGTTAAAGTTCTCACTCCTCCAGGAAGTGATCAGGTCATGGGTGTCACGATTGTAGGCGACCATGCAGGAGACATTATCGCGGAATACGTCGCCGCCATGAAACACGGATTTGGGCTCAATAAAATTCTTTCCACAATTCACATTTACCCAACTCTTGCCGAGGCCAACAAATTTGCCGCCGGGGCCTGGAAAAGAAAAAATGCCCCGAAAAAAGCGCTCGCATTTCTCAAGAAATTTCACGCATGGAGGAGGTGCTGATGCTCACGATAACCACGGCACTTGCACATTTGAGTTAGATATCAAAAAAGTACTTAGAAAATTGGTGGAGCCGAGGAGGATCGAACTCCTGACCTTTGCCTTGCGAAGGCAACACTCTCCCAGCTGAGCTACGACCCCACGATGAAGGAACCAAAAAATACCCGATCTTATTTGAGCGGGCAATTCAATTCATAGTAGACAACACCCTTGTTGACCTTCGCGAAGTTCAACAGGTTTATCACGCCGTTCGCCGTATGAAGGGTGACGACGTCTTCGAAATAGCCATTGAAGCGGTGGATGTACTCGGATTCGCTGCCGATGCGGATGACTTCGAGCTTACCCATCACATACTCGCGGTAGCCTTCGTAGGCGACAAGCGTTGACCACTTGTGCATATCCGAAGGACTGCTGAACAGCATAGTGAAAGCATCGACATAGTTAGGATCATCGGTAACGGTGAACTTGTACTGAACCTTAGCTGTCGTTTTGCCATTGTATGCTTCTTCACATTGCAAAGGGCCCGCTTGCGACCGGGTCGATAAGCTAAGCACCAGTTCTTTAAACCGCTGACGCTCGGGATTTGCTGCGTGAACGCTGATGGCGAAAATCAGGCAAAGCGGGAGCAGCGATCTGATGGTGAAAATCATGATGATCCTCCGAAGTAGAAGTGCTAGCTCAACTGCGCGTAAAAATGAAGCCCCAAGGCCGAGCGACTCAGCGCTTCTCCGCTGGAAGGGGATTGGAAACCAGCTCTCCCAGTAGCAGGCCTGCATAGGCGCGGTTGAGACGCACGTCCGTGGTTTTCACCGTCACACGGCCCACGCATGCCGGTACAAGCGCGACTTCAAAAGCATAGTTTTTACCGGCAGGGATGGTGATTTTCCGCGGCGTCATCTTCTTGGGATCGTACTCGGGCAGCGGGTTGAGCACCACGCGCTTGCTTTTGCTCCCTACACAGAAAATCGAACCTGAAACTTGCAGCGGATCCACGGTTTGAATGGCGTTGGTTCCGACGTTGACGTAGTTGCACTTCAACAGGTTTTCTGCGCGTGCGCACTTGAGTTGAAGCGCGCTGACGGCCTTGTTCATCGCCGCTTTTTTGATTGCATAAAAGCGGTCTTCGAGTTCTTTGACCGCGGGCGAATCCGCAAGGGGCCAGGCGGCGTGATTCATATTGTCAGTACCTGCAAAATAAAGTTCGACCGACACCGAATCGTTGGGCGCGGGCTTGGAATTGTGCGCGCTCTTGAAGTACGCCCCGCTTGCGTCGGCCAAGGCACGGTAAGATTCCTTGGTGATCTTGCCCTCGAACTGGCCAATGGAATTTTCGCTTTCGAGATTGTACGGAAATGGCGAATACGTCGACAATTCGACTCTACCCTCGGGATGTACCTTCAGCGTATCGTCCACGTAGGAGAAAACCGCACCACCGTGAATGTGGTAGACGATCACTGGTTCTTTGGGTGCGGCTTGAGCCGCTATCACCAATAACGGTCCGATGGAGGCAGCGAAAATAGCCCGCATTCTATTTTCCCCCACAAAGTGGTGTGACTATAGTTTTCAGATCGTCCGGATGAATCGTCTCTTTCGCCATTGCCGCAAATTTCGCATCCCGCATGATGTCTCCGGTCGGCGCAGTCGTGTCGCGATCCGGGCAATCGGGATCGCTGTACCGATCCGGAAGCCCCAGAGAGTGCCCTATTTCGTGAGCCGCCAAGGCGCAATTTTCCTCGCCATCAAGAGCCTGGCCGTATTCATTTAAGAGCGCCCACCTATCGGAACGGGACCGGTCTACGGTGTCCCAGAGTTCCACGCGGGCGCCACTTTGGCCGGGCTTTTGAGCCTTGGAATCGACCTTGAATTCCAGTTGCAAGTCCAAACCATTGCGCGAATAGAACTGCTCCGCGCAGACCTTGAGCATTTTCAACCGGCCCATGACGGTCGCGTAATTCCGCACCGAGCCCTTATAAACAAAAAATATTTTCTTCCGCACTTTGAAGCGCCCGCCCTGGAGCCGAAGCTGATAGTCGACCCGATCGCTGCGTATCTCGGTAGGATCGCCCGCCGTACCCGAACCATTTTTGCAAATAAAGTGCGTGGAGTAATTGATCCGGATCCAACCGGGCGAATCGGGACCGAACTTTTTTGAGCATTGCGCAAGGTAAGGCGGAGGTTCCAGCGGCGCCTGCTCCACGCCCGGCGGCAATCCTGGAATCGCGGCCTCGGAAGCGCCGGCCGCGGGCCAAGCCGGAATTAAAATCGCGGCAAGAATAAAACGGGCGGCGAAAAGCATTCTTTATTATAGCAACCCGGGGTACGGCCGCAACGAATCTGAATCTAGACATAGGCCTAGGCACTCGTCTAGAGGGAGTTTAGAGAAGCGATTCCTCCGCTTTAGGAAGCACCTTCGGCCATTTGATTCATGACCGTTTGGATGGTTTCGGCGTCTAGACCGGCCCGTTTCATCAAGCGCTTGGCTTGCTTGAAGTCATCGGCATCGACGGCGGCGTAGAAGTCGTCGAGAGTTCCGGCTTCGGTGAGTTTTTCCAGCACCAACGTCCCTTCGAATTCGTCCACCGTTGCTCCCATCATAAACCAGGGTCCCCGACTCATAAAGTCATCATATTTACCGTGATCATACCGCCATTTAATTTATCTTTTCAACATGCACCTCATTTGCAAGAACCAAACTGTGTTGTGGATTGTTTTAGCTTTGAGCGGTTGCACTCTGTACAACGCGCGCAACATGCAAAAACCCAAAGCCGAGCTGGCGACGATTGAAGTTAAAAGTACCGACGGCAAAGGCACGCTCCTGCTGTTTGGAATTCGAGTGGAGAACCCCAATCCCTTCCCGCTCAAGGTCGACTCGGTACAGTATGAGGTGGAGATCGCAGGGCGCAAGTTGGCTGAGGAAAAAATCGCGCAACCCACGGAGGTCGCGGCCAAATCGACCGCCATCGTTCAGCTGCCCATGCGCTTGAAATTTGCGGATCTTTTCAGCTCGATCGGTGAACTGTTGCGCAATGACTTTGCAGCCTACCGTCTCAAAGGTAGCGCACAGGTGGGACTATTCAACCTGCCCTTTGACGAGTCCGGCCAATTTAAAATTGAAAACGGTATGATTACTCACATTAAAAAGTGAGCCCTACGACAGCGAGGCCAGCGGCGGCAAAATGAGATCGCCATGCGCTTCCGGAAAAGTCATTTGCAAGGTGCCCAGCAAAAGTTCATCTCCGCATTCTTCCCAATCCATGGCTGAACTCAATTCGATTTTCCACCCGGTTTCATTGAGGTCCTTCATCAGCTGCAAACCATCGTAAGCGTGCAGTTCTAAAATCACACTGAGGGTGAGGTCACTGGGCAAATCGAAATCGATGATTTTACCTTGATTGCGGCTGATGAGAATTTTGCAAATCTCGACCGCCGGGGCACGCGCACCGTGAGTAACGATTGAAATTTGAAAGTCTTCAGCGCCCATGGAATCAGCGTAATGGCGGCTCCCATGGCGGTCAATCCAGGCCAAGACTCACGTCCTGTGAATAGTCAAAGACAGCAAAGCCGAAATCGCCTAAATTTGACGAAATGAACCTATCCGCGAAACGCATTTTATCGACCGTCCAGCAAGCCCTGAAGGGCGAACCGCACGACTACACCCAAGGCAGCATTCCCGAAGCGGTCGTTTTGCTCGCAATCCCGATGATATTGGAATTGAGCCTCGAAAGCGTTTTTGCCGTGGTCGATATGTTTTTTGTTAGTGGTCTTGGCCCCGCTGCTATCGCCACCGTCGGACTGACTGAAGCCGTGGTCACTCTCGTCTACTCGATTGCCATCGGCATTAGTGCGGGAGCCACCGCGATTGTCGCGCGCCGGATTGGTGAAAAGAATCCTTCGGCCGCGTCCCATGCCGGCGCACAGGCGATTCTTATCGCCACGATTCTCTCCCTTGCCATCTCAATCCCGGGCGTGATCTTTGCCAGCGATATCTTACGTCTGATGGGCGCCAGCGCAGAAGTTGCGCGCGATGGCGCGATTTTCGGCCAAGTCCTGCTCGGTGGTAATACGGTTATTTTGCTGTTGTTCTTGATCAACGGAATATTTCGCGGGGCAGGCGATGCGGCGATGGCCATGAAGAGCCTTTGGCTGGCGAGTGGAACCAATATCGTCCTCTGCCCGCTGCTGATTCACTCCTTCGGTCTGAAAGGCGCAGCCATCGCGACCGTTTGCGGCCGCGGCGTTGGAGTCATGTATCAGTGCTACCACTTGGTCAGAGGCCAGGGGAATTTGCGCCTTCGGCGCTCTCATTTCCGCACCGACACGGAGTTGATCAAATCGATCACGACACTATCGTGGCCCGCGACGTTTCAGTATTTAATCGGCAGCGGAAGTTGGATCGTGCTCACACGCTTGGTCGCCGAGACCGGTGGAACGGCCGCTTCGGCCGGTTATCAAATCTCCTTCCGCTGTTTCGTATTTTTCATACTTCCGGCCTGGGGACTGAGCAACGCCGCGGCCACGTTGGTTGGGCAAAATCTCGGCGCCAAACAGGCCAGCCGCGCGGAAGAGAGTGTTTACATCACCAACAAATACGGGTTGTTCTTGATGGCGGCGGTGACGGCGGTGTTGATATTGCCGGCGCATGCTCTGGTTTCGGTTTTTACGCAAGATCCAGCGGTCTTGAATCACGGCGTGCAGGCACTGCGAATCATCGCCTCGGGATTTGTGTTTTACAGCGTCGCGATGGTATTCTCGCAAGCCCTGAATGGCGCCGGTGACACCAAAACTCCCACCCGCTTAAACTTATATTGCTTTTGGATTTTCCAGATTCCCCTCGCCTATTTTCTCGCCAAATACCTGGCTTGGGGACCGATGGGCGCGGTGATCGCCGTGCCGGCTTCACAAGCCCTGTTCGCCGTTTTAGCGTGGCGCTACTTCAAACAGGGCACCTGGAAAAATGTTAGAGTTTGACCAAACTTAAAAAGTTTTAGCATCGATCACGAAGCGGTACTTCACTTGACCCGCGACCGTGCGATCATAGGCCTCGTTGATCTTTTGCGCCGGGATCAGCTCGATGTCGGCGAAGACTTTTTTCTGAGCGCAGAAATCGAGCATCTCTTGCGTCTCTTTGATTCCGCCGATCAGTGACCCAGCAATCATTTTGCGGCCGTTGATGAGTGAGCCAGCCTTGACCGCACTTGCATCAGGGGGAGCGCCGACCATCACCATCACACCCGCTTTTTTAAGGGTGAACACATAGGGTGTGAGTTCGTGCTGAGCCGAGACCGTATCGATAATCAAATCTAGTTTGCCGGTGTAAGGTTTGAAATTTTCAGGATCTTTGGTCACCAAGAAATTCTTGGCGCCCAATTTTTTAGCGTCTTGCTCTTTACCGGGTGAGGTGCTGAATACCGTCACTTCGGCGCCCATGGCTTTGGCGATCTTCACGGCCATGTGGCCCAGACCGCCGAGGCCCACGACTCCGACCTTCGTGCCTTTTTTAGTTTTGAAGCGCTTGAGCGGAGAATAAGTCGTAATGCCGGCGCAGAGAAGCGGCGCCATGCGGTCGAGCGGCACGCCCTTTTTAATTTTCAAAACATATTTATCGCGCACGGTGATGTGCGAGCTGTAACCGCCATAAGTTTTCGTTTTTTTGTCCAACTCGGTGCTGCTATAGGTCCACGCCGTGTGGGTCGTACAGAATTGCTCTTCGTTCGCTTTGCAGCTTTCGCATTTTCCACACGAATCCACAAAGCAGCCCACACCCACCAAGTCGCCGGTTTTGAAACGCTTTACTTTTTTGCCAGTGCGTATCACGCTGCCGACGATCTCATGGCCGGGCACGCAGGGATAGTCCACCGGTCCCCATTCCCCGCGAGCCGAGTGGATGTCGGAGTGGCAAATGCCACAGTAAGCGATTTCAATTACGACGTCGTCGGCGCGCGGTTCACGGCGTTCGATTTGGAGAGCACTGATCGGCGAAGTCGCGGACTGATTACCATAAGCTTTGACGTGCATTTTTCCCCCTTGAGAGACGTGTTTGAGGAATAGCTCAATCAAAAGCGGAGTTCAATACCGCAAAAATTTGAATTCCGGGAGCCTGTCGTCAACGCACACGAGGCCAAGGTGGAATGGACTTAAATTGCAGGTACAGGTAGAGTTGGAGTGTGATTTCCCATGAACTCTTGCTTCAACTCAAAGCACGTGACACCCGGCTGCTGGAAAAGATCTTTCGGGAGACCAATCCTTATCTTTTAAGAATGCTGGCCGCCAATGGGATTTTTAATGAAACCGCCGAAGACCTCTTGCATCAGGCGTGGGAGCGCTTCTTCTCCAATTTAGAAAAATTCGCAGGCCGTTCGGAAGTGCGCAGTTTTATCGGCGGCATTTTATTGAACGTCATTCGCGAGCACCGGCGTGCAATTGGGCGTATCGAGTTGACGGACGATTCCGACGGTGCGCTGGAACGGGCGTTTTCGTCTGGCGGCCTTTGGCAAACACCTACGACCGATCCATCCCGCCTACTCGAATCTGCCGAACTCGGCAATTTGATCAAAGAGTGCATGGAGGGGCTAACTACCGCTCAACGCACGGCTTTTGTCGCAAAAGAAGTCGATGAGGAAAATTCCGCCGATGTTTGTAACGTTTTAGGGGTGAGCGTCTCTAACCTTAGAGTCCTGATTTTTAGAGCGAAAGAGAAATTGAGACAGTGCCTGGAGGGCAAACTGAAATGAACTGCCGTAGCGTGACGGCCACCTTCGATTTAAACGCGTGGCCGGAGGGTTCCTTTGGGCGCTTAAGGTATTGGCTGCACATGCTTCATTGCCGTGCGTGTAGGCGCTATCGCCAATTGAGTTTGGCTTTGCGGCAGGCGGTGCGGGAATATGTGCGGGTTTCGAGCTCAAGTGAAAATTTGGATCGATTGAATATGGACCTATTGAATCAATTTGGGTCAAAAATAAAGGAGTAGCGTATGAAAACCAATTTCTTCCTCGCCGCGATTTTTGCGCTGGCAGGATCCGGACCGGCCTTCGCGGCCGGCAAGCTTGAAACTGCGACGTTCGCGGCCGGCTGTTTTTGGGGAACCGAGGAATTCTTTCGTAAAATCCCAGGAGTTGTCGATACCCGTGTGGGGTTCACCGGCGGCACCACCGCGAATGTGAAATACGAAGAAACCCATGACGGGCACACCGGACATGCCGAAAGCGTCGAAATCCAATTCGACCCGGCCAAAGTGAGCTACGAGCATCTTTTGGATCAGTTCTTTAAAATGCACGACCCTACGACCAAGGATCGCCAAGGTAACGACACCGGCAGCCAGTACCGCTCGGCCATTTTTTATCACGGCGAAAATCAAAAGGCCGAGGCCATTGCATTCAAAGAGCGGGTGGAAAAATCGGGCGCGTGGAAAAAACCCATTGTCACCGAGATCGCCGAGGCCAAAGTTTTTTGGCCGGCGGATGAATCACATCAAAAGTACCTGATCAAACATCCGGGCGGCTACGACAACCACTTCTTGCGCGACTTATCGTTTACGGCGGCAGCGGATTCCAAGGAGTTCAAGAAACCGGCGCGGGAGGAATTGATGAAGAAGCTCAGCAAGGAACAATTCCATGTCACGCAAGAGAACGGCACGGAAATGCCTTTCAAAAACGAGTTCTGGCACAACAAAGAAGAGGGAATTTACGTCGACGTCGTCTCCGGCGAGCCGTTATTTAGCTCGCTCGACAAATACGACTCAGGCACGGGCTGGCCGTCGTTCACCCGTCCTTTGGTGAAAGAAAACTTGGTGGAAAAGACCGATCGTGAAATGTTCATGTCGCGCACCGAAGTGCGCAGCAAGCACGCGGATTCGCATCTTGGGCACGTGTTCAACGATGGACCGCAGCCGACGGGACTGCGCTACTGCATGAATTCGGCAGCGCTGCGTTTTGTTTCCAAAGCTACGTTGAGCGAAGCCGGTTATGGCCAATACGCCGCGCTTTTTTCGAATTCGCCATCAGGTGCTACGCCTAAAAAATAACTACTGAGGATTGCTCTCGGCGCGCAGATTGAGCGCGCCGAGCCGCTGCTCAATGGTCTGCAGAGTCGCCGTCAGCGAATCCGCGTTCTGCTCGAGCAGCTTCATTTTCGACTCGCGCGCCTCTTTGCGGAAGGCTTGCGCCTCGAGGATAAGCGGCCCGAGCTGAAGTTCGATTTGCGAAAGACTCATAGTGATTTTAGCGCGCTCTTCGTCACTGTAAATTTCGCCCTGAGGCCGGCGCATTTGGCTGAGCAAAACGCTGAGCTCTCGGACTTTTTCGCTGAGGGCGTTGAATTTGTCTATCTTCGCCTGCTTTTCACCTTTACGGGCGGTAATCAAATCGACCCGGGCGGAAATCCCCTTGGCCATCGCTTCGGCGCGCTCGCGGGCTTCTCCGAGGTGGGTGGCCAGGCTGCTTATTTCGACCGAGACACCTTCCCCGCATTCGGCGAAACGGTTCATCAAACGCTGGGCGTGTTCGAAATCAAATTCTGACTTCATATCCAGTGAATTGATCTTATTGCCCAGCCGCTCGAGTTCGCCGAAGTGCTCGTCGAGGGCGAGGACGGACTGGACGAGCGGGCTTTGATTTTTTTTATTCGTATTGGACATAGGCATTTTATGCCATAGCCGACTATATTTTCCAAGTGCAACACCCCGATTGAACTAAAATCCCGTAGCTTTTACACCAGGTGCTTCGCTAAAACGCATTAGAAACGCCGCGAGTTCGGGATACAGCTTGAGATCCACGACTTCGCGAGCCTCTGCCCAATAGAGAAAACTAAACAAACTCATTGAGGCGTAGTTCAAATCCGCGGACTTGGCCGGATCGGGCCCACGGGGTGACGAACGCCAGGTTGCTGGGAATCCGCGCACGATTGCGGGCGAGAAAAAATCCCGGCCCGTTCACATCAAAGCCGTCCTTCTTGAGTAAAAATAAAATCACACCGGAGTCGAGACAGCTGTAGACGGCGGAGACGATATTTTCTTCATCCAATGTGAGCTGGCGCAGGCCGTGTTTTCCGGTCAGATAGTTGACGATCACGCGGGAATCGAAAATTTTCTGCTCACCGTCGAGCAAGAAAGGCACTTTGTTGATCGGCGTTTCCTTTTCCAGCGCCGCGGCCGCGGCTGGGTCGTCAACGAAGTTCATCACGCGAAACTGGCACGCGATCGAGTTTTGTATCATGAGCATGCGGCAGATGCGGACAAACGGAGAACGCTGTGAACCGAGGATGGTATAGGACATGAGGGTACTGTGAGGTGTTTTCCGCTGGCAGACAAGTAGACTCCTCTCGGCAATGGATTGGCGCTTGCCTAGAGTTTCAAAACCTCTTAAAAAACCCCTATGGATTCGCTGTCAAAATATTCCGCCGTCGAGGCGCGAAAGGTGCTCGCCCATTGGCGGCTTGAGCGTGCCTTTCGCATAGGTCGTTACCTCAGTGGCGCGGGCTTGATTCTGTCGCTCTTGACGACGGTCACGGATCTGATCTGGAGCACTCCCCTTGTAGTGGGCGCCGATCTCATGCTCGTGGCGGGCTGCACAATGACGTTGTATTGGTCGCGTAAGGCCGATCGCCGTGATTATTTTTGGTGGCCGATTTATGGTGGATTTTGGTGCACCTCTTTGGCCACTTATGTGACGACCGGAGGATTGAATAGTCCGTTCTTTGGCGTCGGCATTACACTGCTCTACATTCTCGGCGAAATCTTGGACCCAAAAGGGCGGTCGAATTTCCATTTGTGGTTCGCCTTTTTGCATCTTCCTGCTTTTATGATCATCGAACGATTCTATCCTTTGGGCGGCGGCGTCCCGTTGCCGCATGCTTTCACGGCGACGTTGACGGCATTGGTTTTGACCGGTGTTTACGTCTGTGTCCGTGCGGTCATGAAGACAGAGTCCGATTTGTCGCTCGAGTTCAGCGAACGCGAGATGCAACTGCGTGAAGCTCAATCGATCGCCAAGGTGGGAAGCTGGGAATGGAACGTGCAAAGCGATCGCATCTTGTGGTCCGATGAACTTTTTCGTATTTTTGACGTCGAAAAGGAAAAATTCGATCCTTCCTACCGAGCCTATCTGGCGCGGCTAAATCCGGAGATGCGCGAACAAATTGCAGTCCGGGTCGAGCGCTCCGTCGCGACGGGTGACGATTTCTCATTTGAAAACCGGGTCAGGACTGCCAACGGGGAACGCTTTGTGTTCTCGCGCGGCCGGGTGATCAAAGACGAAAATGGCCGTACGCTAAAGATGGTCGGCACTTCGCAAGACATCAGTGAGCGCAAGCAAACTGAATCTGAATTGCTAGAGGCGCGCGAAGAGCTCGAAAAAAGGGTCGAAGAGCGTACCCTCCAGCTTGAACATGCTTTGCTGCGCGAAAAGGCCGCCAAAGAAGCTGCCGAAAATGCCAATCAAGCCAAGATGCAATTTCTGGCCAATATGTCCCATGAGATTCGCACGCCGATGAATTCGATTCTCGGTTTTACCGAGATTCTCTCGAGCGAACGCTTCACGCCCGAAAAAACCAAAGAGTTTATGGATCGCATTCGCGTAAGCGGCAACCAACTCATGCGCCTGATCGACGATATTTTGGATTTGTCGAAGTTCGAAGCCGGCCAAATTCCCATACAAAAGACGGTCGTTGCGCTTAAAGATCTGGTCGAGGACGCCGTCAATTCCTTTCAACCTGCGATGAAGGCCAAAGAGCTCGATTTGGAACTCCTATACCGTGGAAATATCCCGCAGAAAATATTCACCGACGGCAATCGGCTGAGCCAGATCATCATCAATTTGTTGAGTAATGCGATCAAGTTTTCCGAAACCGGCAAAATCCGTGTCACGGTCAGCGCAGCGGCTGGTGAGTTGTCGCTCGACGTCGAGGACAGCGGCATTGGGATTTCAGCTGGGAATCAAGCCACGCTTTTCCAACTTTTTAGTCAGGGCGACAGTTCGGTCGCCCGCAAATACGGCGGCAGCGGCTTGGGCCTCGCACTTTCGCGCCGGATCAGCGAAGCGATGGGCGGCCGTCTGGAATTGATCCGCAGTCAGCCTGGTGCGGGCAGCCACTTTCGCCTTCAGGCGCCTATTGAGGCTGTCCCCGTGCCCTCAGTGGAGTCTGCCCCTGCGCACGCCGCCAGTGCGGATGGGACCGCCGCTGCCGGCCGCATGATTCTCTTGGCTGAAGATTCCCCGGACAATGCCTACTTGATTTGCCACTTCATCCGCCCGCTTGGCTACCAAGTCGATGTCGCGACGGACGGTCTGCAGGCTGTCGAAGCTGTCAAACAAAAATCATATGATTGCATTCTCATGGACATTCAGATGCCCGGCATGGACGGTTTGGAAGCCACACGGCGAATTCGCGCGATGGGGTTCACAAATCCGATAATTGCTTTGACCGCGCACGCGCTGGCGGCCGAAGCCGAGCGCTCCATCCAAGCGGGATGCAATCAGCACTTGACCAAACCCGTATCGCGCGCCGACCTGGCGCAAGCCTTGAGTTCACAATGGAAACATTAGAAAAATATTTTTCCGATTTGATTGCCAAAGTCGAAGGCTCGAGTGACATCACCAACCAGGGCAAAAACAAAGACGGCTTCTTTCTCCCCACCCGCAGCGTTTTACTGAAGCACCTCAACGTACTCAAGGATTTGCACGCGAAGCCGTTGGCTAAACCCATGGTGAAGGACGCTTGGTCGTTTGTCGTCGAGAACCTGCCTCCAGAAATGCTCGTCCTTTCGCCGGTGCTAATAATCCAAATCCGAGCCATGCTGTCTCCGGCGGGCCGTAACCAAAGGAAGCCGACGTGAGACTCTACGTCTTCGGCCGATAGCGTGCTATACCGCTTTCAAATCGAACTTTCGGACGTGGATCGCGGAATTTATGAGCCGCTTGACTTTCGCGTGGCCCAGCATCCGTCTGAATCCATTCCCTATCTACTAACCCGCACTCTTGCCTATGCCTTGAGCTATCGCGCCCAGCTGGAGTTTTCGCCCAAAGGCCTGGCCGACCCCGATGGACCTACGCTCTTGGTCGCGGGGCAGGCCGGTGCCGTTGATCTGTGGATTGAAATCGGCAATCCATCCGCGCGCAAACTGCACAAGGCGGCCAAGGCCGCGCGCGAAGTGGAGATCTACACCTATAAAAATCCAGAATTGCTGGTGGCGGAAATCGCCGCGGGTGACGTGCACCGGGCGAGCGAAATCCGTATTCATGCTTTTGATTCGCTGGCACTGGCGCAGATCGAACATGGATTGCAAAAGAACAACCGCTGGTCCCTGCTCGTTCAAGAGGGACGGGTCAGCGTCGATGGTCCCGGAGTCTCCGTGAGCTTTGAAATCCGGCGTTTTTAGTCTGGTCCCGGGCCATGAATCCGGAATCACCTTGGCGTGGTAGATCTGTTTTGGCATGCTTTGGATAATGGAGGTGTTAATGAAGTATATCCCTGTGATCGCGCGAGTCTTGATGGGACTGGTCTTTTTTGGTTCGGGTTTGGCTTTCTTTTTTACCACTCCACCACCTATGGAAGGTCCAATAGCCGACTTCTTCAAAGGCATGATGGCGACCGGCTACTTTTTTTATTTGCTGAAGAGTACCGAAGCGGTTTGTGGACTGCTGCTCCTTAGCGGAAGGTTCGTACCACTGGCTTTGGTTGTGCTGGCGCCGATTATCTTAAATATCTTTTTTGTGCATGCTTTCATGATGCCGAGTGGATTGCCTTTGGCCATCGTACTGGGATTGCTTGAAGTCTACCTGGCCTTCTTTACCAAGGAATATAGTCCAAAAATCAAGGCTCTGTTCCGGCCGCTCTAGCTACCATATTCCAGGGACCCGGCTCGCGGGTCCCCGGCAATTCAGTTCCAAATCACTGGTTTTTGCTATCGTGACCGCGCTCTTTGCGGTCCCGGTTCAAGCGCTCTTTGTCCTGCTTGCGATTGCGGCGGGCTTCACGGCGGGCCTTGACGTCTTTCTTGAGCTGCTCGGGATTGCCTTCGGCTTTGTCTTTCTGGATGTTTTCGGTCGCCTTCTTCACTTCGGCGTTGTCGGTCTTCAAATTCTGTTTGTCTTGTTCGACCCGTTGTTGATCCTGCTTGACCACTCCGTCGGCGGCCCAAGCGGTCGCGGCCGTAAAGGTAAGCACCAGCGGGAGGGCGAGAACTTTGACGAATTTCATAACGACTCCTTTTATATGGGCGCGGGGTGCGCTCATTGGTTATTTAGAGAATACGCCCCTGATTCGGCGGCCGTATTGAGCGGGCGTGATGATTCCATCATGCGGATGTTTCACAGTGAAACAGCGTAGTTATCGCACTTAGCG
>JAYWAE010000025.1:0-7482 GCA_043782715.1 Pseudobdellovibrionaceae bacterium
AGAAACTCTTTTCCGACGTAAATCCCTATCTAAATCGAGTCTGCATAGCCAACGGAATCTACGAAGCCGATGCGGAAGAGGTTATCTTCGATACCTGGAACCGCTTCTTTATTAACGTCGAGAGGTTCGAGGGCCGCTCGCAGATTCGGACATTTATATGTGGAATTCTGTTCAATAAAATTCGTGAGTATCGACGGGCTGTGGGTCGCGTGTCTTTCGAGGAGAATGCTGAAAAAGTCATGAGCCATGCTTTTACCGAAGATGGCTGGTGGAAGACCGACCCAGGCGACCCACATAAGATCCTTGAACTCAAACAAGCTGGAGCACTCATTCAGGATTGTATGGAAGGCCTCTCTGAGCAACAGAAGGCCGCGTTCCTGATGAAAGAGGTCGAAGATGAAAATTCAGATGAAATTTGTAACGTACTTGGGGTGAACGTCTCCCACCTACGGGTACTACTTTTCCGCGCAAAAGATAAGTTGAGGAAGTGCCTTGAGGGGAAAACAAATCTGGAGAATGCGTAAGTGAGTCTAGGTCAAAAAGTCAGACACTATTGGCATGAGTTGTACTACGCAGTTGCGGGTGGCAAAGGCATTAGGTTTGCCATGCGTTGCAAAGATGTGGCAGAGCGAATTGACTTAGAAAACCACTCCGACGGGATAGGGAGCAGACTTCGATTTCTTCTGCACTTAAGTTTGTGCCAGTCTTGCGCCAACTATGCCCTAATCAGCCGCGCGCTAAAACGGGCGGTGCAAGAGTTGGTGGCCAAGAGCGGCGACCCCGCTCGTATGGAGAGACTTAAGAGCGAACTCATCAAGAGGCACCGACCTCATTG
Source organism: Pseudobdellovibrionaceae bacterium (assembly GCA_043782715.1). GTDB lineage: Bacteria > Bdellovibrionota > Bdellovibrionia > Bdellovibrionales > UBA1609 > JALHOQ01. The sequence continues at coordinate 836 of JAYWAE010000025.1, forward strand.
AACTCGCTCCTTTTTGGGCCACTGCCAAGATCATACGTTCGCAACCGAATTCTTAGCGAGATCTGTTAGTTCGAATTTTAGCGCAACGAACAGTTCGCGTCCGGTTTCGTCAGGGTGTGCGGAATATTTGCACCGAACACTGGGATACGAGCCACGCAGGCGGCTTGTTTGTTGAATCCGTAATAGTTCTGCCAGCAGATTCGAATCTCCGGATTGTTGAACAGGCATTCGATTTTGCCCGCCTTAATGCGCGTGATGGCGGGAACAGTTTCGTCGGCCCTGTCCGCGTTGATGAACGCCAATCCCAAGGCATTCTCCATGTATCCGCGAATATTTTCGTTCTGCTGGGAAGCTTGCGCGGAGCTAGCAACCTGCTGGTATTCACTTTTAGGACTGGCAGACGCCAGAGCACCACAGAAGGCGATAATAAAAATTGTTAGATTTTTCATTCTTTACCTCGAGGTTATTTAAGTTGGTATGCAACTACGGTGCACTGCTGGCTCAAGCGAAGTTCTGCGGTGCCGCCAGAACTAAACATAATGTCGTAAACGCCGTCAAGCTGTTGAATCCCGGCCAAATCACCTTCGAAGTCAGCGCTTTTCACCTGGAAACCCGAAACTCTCGCCGCGATGGCTTTGACCTTATCGTTGCACAGATCTTTATTGGAAAGAGCCATAGCTTGTGCCGAAGCGAAGAATGCCAATATAACTATAAGTGATTTCACAAAATCTCCTCTATATACTCTTCGCGATCCCAAAGAGTTTGGTTTTAGTTCAAAGTCTAAATAAAATACGGATTGATTCAGGGACTTATTGAGCAAAACGGATACCAATGGCCAGTGGCATTTTAAATTGATTTGGCGTACTTGAGCGGCCCCAAAAAGTCACTTTCGTGTCTTCCGGTGACGCTAGTGGCGGTCTAAGTTGTTTCGCGGATTAAAGTGCCGAAATTACGTCTAATGATTCGGGCTTACTTACGCTGCCAGACGCACTCGTACTTAAATGCATCATCGCCCGTTTGAGAAGCTAAGAGTTTGATCGACTTCGGCTTTATAGTGGCCGTTTTGGTTAACTCATAGGTCTGAATGTTTGCGCACTTACGGATACTCTTAAATGAGAACGTGGCTTCAGTCGCACTCGACGAGACCACATTTTTTACGGCGTATTTGCAATCGCTCTCGTCAGGCGCATCGCCCGGGAGTTCCTCGTCCATTGCATTCACCGAAAAACCATGAAACGTCCCGAGGCTGATATTTTGACCTTCGTTGACATAGCTAAAGTCGCCCTCTCCGCAGTCTTCGGCGTCACCGCTGACTAGTTTATACTTCCCAGGTTTGAATGCGGGAATGGATTTTTCTTCGTTCGCAAAGGCGCTCAGAGAAAATAAAATTAAATTGAGGACTAAAAAAACCGATTTCATATTATTTGCACCTGTAGGCTCTGCCTGTTCGCATTGTTCCAAAGTATTTTCGACCTAATTTGCGACTTATGTCGAGGCAACATTTTGTCTGCTGCTCAAAGCTCTTAACTGTTCGACACGCGGGGCCACGGCCGTTGGCAGCTCGAACACCAGGGTCGGTTTCGATGGCACATAAACCAAATCCACGGTTCGGATTGTTTCGCACTTTGCGTTTGTGTTTGCCTTTGCCCTTCACGAGAAACACAGGATGGGTGACCGTTGGGTTGCAGCCTGATTCGGCCATGAAAAGTTTTGTCAAACACTTCACTTCGGCTGAGTTATGGCCGATTGCGGCGGCGATCTTTTGCGAACACGTACCACCAGTACCAGAATGCTTGCGCACGGCGCGACCGGGATGCAGCGAGGCCTCTTGCTCGTACATATTTTCAGGAGCCTCTGCAGACTGGCTCGGGGCGATCAACTTTTGCAGAGCATTGTCCTCTTGTACGGGCTGAGCCACCTCACCGACGCTATCTTCCGGAGTGGGTGTGGCGTTAGCCCCAGGAGTTAATACCACGCTGAGTGATAGCAACACGGCCAAACTCAACGGACTGGTTGTGATGTAACTGTCTTTGATTTTCATGCATCATCTAATCGGTCGTATTACTTAAAAAAATGAACTGAAAAACTACCGGTTTAGAGTCCGGTCGTCTCAACGTGAAACACCTCCTGCACGAAGGTCTGGCTTGGGTCTAGAACGCTGGGGCAAGTTGGTACGTACTACGACTGGTCATACCATAAATGGCCAGTTTATCTGAGCCCTCCTTCAAAGAAATGCTTCTAACCGTGGCCTCTTGATTGCTTTCCTATCTGTCCATGCCGTTAGAAAGTGCAGTTCAAAAACTAGATTGCCAGATCTGCAGCCACCCTTTGCAGGTCGTGGTAGGTGAGGTCGCGAGCTGTGAGCGTTGCGGTCACCGCGACCACCGCCACACCCACCGGTCCGTAAAGCTCTCGCTTGTTTTCTCGCTCACCGCGATGATTTTCTATGTCCCGGCCAATATTTTCCCGTTCATGACCATCGAGCTCTACGGCAAAACCAACAGCTCGACCATCTGGCAGGGGATTAAAACTTTAATGGACCAGCGTTCCTACGCAATCGCCGGCATCGTTTTTTTGGCGAGTATCTTGATTCCGGTATTGAAATTAATCATCCTTTTTTATCTTTCCCTGACGGCCGAAAATGGCGAGCGTTCGCGCTTTAAAATGCAGCTTTACCATTTTATCGAAACGGTGGGGCGTTGGTCGATGCTCGACATTTTTCTGCTCGCGATCATGGTCGCGATCGTCAAGCTCGGGCACTTTACGACGGTGTATCCCGGCAAGGGCGCGGCCCTGTTTTTGGCGGTGGTCATTTTCACCATGATGGCTTCGGCTTATTTTGACCCGCGACTCCTATGGAAAGGCCAAAATGAAAAAATTCGTACGGCGTAGCTATCAAGGTTTAAAGACTGGCTGGTACTTATGGATGTTCCCGGTGATCGCGGTCGGCATTACGGGATACCTCGTATACGATTACTACCGGGGTGCCGGCCCGCGCATACAAGTCATGTTCGAAGACGGCGTGGGTCTCGAGGCTGAGAAGACAGCGGTCAAATTCCGTGGCGTTACGGTCGGAATGGTGCAAGAGGTATTTATTTCCGAGGACTCGAAGGTCGTGGCGGAAATTCTCCTTCATAAGGACGTAGCCGAATTCGCCGTCATCGGATCGCGTTTCTCATTGGTCAAGCCGCGGGTGAATTTTCAAGGTATCTCAGGTCTTGAAACGCTTTTCGAAGGCGCTTACATTGCCGTCTTACCAGGCGATCCCAAAGGGCAGGCCAAGCAAGTATTCATAGCGCAAGCCATTGGTTCGACTGACCCGCTCGATGACACGAGTCCGTATCTGCTCGCTACGGATAACGCCGAGTCCGTGAGCCAAGGTGATTCCGTCACTTACCGCGGGATCAAGATCGGGACTGTGAGCAAACTGAATTTCGACCGGCCGGCGCGTGAAGTTCTCGTGCGCATCAACATAGACAACAAATACGCGCGTTTGATTCGCACCAACACCGTATTTTGGCGGAAGGCGGGCATTCAAGCCGACCTTGGACTTTTTCATTCACAAATAAAAATAAACTCGATGGATGCGATCATGAATGGTGGAATCGAACTTGCCACCCCGGATCAAGCTGGTCCACGCGCCAAAGTCATGCATAGATTTGCGCTCACGGGTAATGCGCCAAAGGATTACAATAAGTGGAGGCCAGCGCTCGACGGAAGTGCGCCGGAGCCGCCCACTCCGCCACCGTCAAAAGAGCCACCTCGTCCGGACTTGGCGCAGCGCTGAATGCGGTTGAGGTCAATATGTGGTCACCGAAACTATTGCAGAAGTTCCCACATTTCCGGCCGCATCGTAAGCTTTTGATTGAATCCGCAAAACGCGTCCTCTTCGATATGTCGTCATTGTCGAGCACCGATAAGGGGCTATTGAAGTCGTGCATCGCAAGTTACCATTCACGTAAAATTCGACTTTACTCACTCCAACGTTGTCGCGGGCAGATGCATTGAGCTCGATGTACGTAGAGACTGGCACCCACATGCTATTTGCGGGCGAGGTGATCGCCGTGCTTGGCGGTGTAGTGTCGCTCCCTGTCGGCGGTAGTGGTGGAGGAGATGGTTGAGGCAGCGGCTGGGGGGTAGGGAGCGGCTGAGGGGCAGGTGATGAACTCGCAAGGTTGGCAGAACCCCCGACACTTACAATTCCCTCCATCATCGCAGCGTAAGTCGTACTCCATTTGAATTGGTAGGCTGTCGACTGTGAAAACTGAGACGGCAGGATGTGCAGAATCGTTTGTCCCTGTGAGGTCATCGAAGGCGCAAGGGAAACAAGTGCGGAGAAAACGTTAGCGTACCAGGGATCGTTGAATGTGACACTGGTACCACTGACCGCTTTAACGGCCATCGCGTGGCCACCATTTCGCTGATAAGTACAGCTCAGCTCCCCTGACAATAAATTGGTACATGAAATATTGTAGTGTCCATATTGGACTGTAGGTGCCATTCCCTGAGACATGTCGGTCAGAATTCGTTTACTGTCGGCCGCAACGGTCGTTGAAGCATATGCATATCGGCCCGACAACGTCGCCGTAAAATCCACGGCCCGCCCGGCGTAGGTGTTTCCCATGTTGTCCCAAAACGATCCGCCCGTGCGCGTGGTGCCGATCAGCTGTGCTATGTAGTTCACGCGATCTAGATAATTCATCGCTTTGAAATTCGCACTTACTGTTCCCGGGAGGACGGACAAATTGCCATCCGTCAGAGAGGAAAGGGCCATGGCGACCGCAGTTGGTGCGCAAAGCATAGTCGTCGTTGAACCATTGGACGTGACACCCCATTGACTGAGTAGCGCCGGGTTATTTTGATCGATGAGAGGAATGTTCTGCACGCTACACGCAGTGGCACTTGAACAGTTCACCTGCGCCAATGCGGATTCGGTTGAAAGTGTGAAAAGGACCGAAAGTATTAAAATAATTTTATCCATAATTCCCTGCTTAAAAAGGCTTACACAATAGACAACGCAAGAGTAGTGCCGCCTAAAATGACCGATGCGTGATTTGAGCTTCGGCAACTGTCTAACCTGGAGGAGGTGTCTATCTCGTGGTAGGTGTTGGATTCTCGCGTGCTTCATTTTGAGACTGTCACGTTAAGTCGAATGCACGTCGCGCCGATCTTCTTGAATGAGGCGAAAATTAATACCCGCTCTAATTCTCATTTTGGGATTGTGGGTGATGCATTCTGCGTGGCAAAGCCGATCCGTAGTGCCTCCAAAGCAAGATCGGGCCGATCGCGCGCAGGTACTTCGGAATCGAAAAATCGCTTCGCTTCAGAAGGACTCCAGTTTCATCGGCGAAGCGAAAGGCTCGAGCTCCGCGCTGGGTGAGCATGACCCATCGACGGAGCGTATGAACCGTTTATTTGAGCTAGCTAAGGAAAGTTCAAAGGGGGACGCCGCAGCCAAGGCCTACCGCGACTACTTGGCCAAGCTGAAAAGTAGTCCGACCTATCGCGAGGACCTTCTGCAGGCATTTAATAGGGTTCATCGCGATAAACATTTTGCCCTGGAGACAGCGGGACTATTGCGATTGCTCTCCACATCGGGCATGGATCGGGCGGAGGTCAATCGGCTGGCTGAAGATGAAATGCTTTCTCACGAGACTGAGCAAGTCTTGATGCCGGACGAGGCCCATTCGCAAGCGGAGATGAACTCTTCGCTCTCCACCGACAATTCCATGGTGCTGCCGATCCTAGCGCACGATGTATTTTTGCAAACCGCAGAAAGCGACGATCGCCGTTTTAACTCGACGTTGGCTGCGATCGAAAAGCAGGGTAATCACAATGTGCGCACCGCCATGTTTGAAGCCTATGCGCGAATGAATCCAGCTCGGCGCAATGAGTTGCTCCAGCGTCTTCAGCAGATGCGAATACCAATGGCCGTAAGATGATGGCTTCTCGCCACCCCAGCAATGCGCCGCTGCTGGGGCCAGAATTTTGACCGTTACTCAATAGGCAGGCGGTTTTGTTTCTGCGCGCGCGAATTTCTGAAAGTAGCTATGCTCTGCATCTGCATAGACCACCCAAACACTCTTGGATTCTGCATCGAACGCAATCGTATGGGCTCCATTGGGTGATTCAACTTGGCCCAGGTTCTTCAATTTCGCACCCTCAGCTTGAGTGATTGAAATCGCACCCTTGCAAGCGCTAAAAATCAGATTGGATGTGGGGTCATAAACCATCTGGTCGTTACCAGTGGCGATGTCCACCGAGCCTATGACTTTCTTCACCTTGAAGTCGATGGCCACGAGTTTGCCGTTTGACCCGGCTACGAACACGATCCCACGTTTTTGATCGATCGCGAGACCATGGGGTGAAAGAACGGGCAAAGTTGAGACTGTCTGCTCAACTTTATTTGACGTCGGATCTATCTTAACGACTTGATTCTTATCTTTGATGTTGAGGTAGATTCGATCTTCCTTCGGGTTGAATTCAAGGCCTTCTGGAATTCCAGGGATTTTGACGCGTCCGACGATGGTTTTTGCACTCGGATCTAGAACCAGCAAATGATCGCCATCGTCGACAGCTGCATAAACCAATTGGTTTTTTGAATCGTAGGCAATTGCGTCGAGTGGCTCTCCAACTTTGATCTCGCC
>JAYWAE010000026.1:0-2828 GCA_043782715.1 Pseudobdellovibrionaceae bacterium
TGCTCACGATCAAGCAGAGGCGTGGGCCGACGCTTTTTGTGTCGCCAATCGGGCATCGGCAGGAGCGCGGCGACTACCAAGAGTCTTGGCTCCCGGCACGGGTGAGCCCCACTCAGCTGAAAGAAGCCCAGCGGATGGCGGAAAAAGTGACTGATGCGTTAGGTGGCGCAGGTCTCTTTGGGGTCGAATTTTTTCTCTCCGGGAAAGATGTTTACTTCAGTGAACTCTCACCGCGACCGCATGACACCGGCATGGTGACTTTGGTTTCGCAGGATCTGTCGGAGTTCGACTTGCATCTGCGCGCCGTACTCGGTTTGCCGATCCCCGAGATCAGCTATTGGGGAGCTTCCGCTTCAGCGGTGGTGCTGGCCGACAGAGACTGCGAAAATTTTTCGATCTCCGGCCTCGATCAAGCCCTGAAAATCAAATCTGCCGACGTGCGCATTTTCGGTAAACCGGCGACGCGCAAGTACCGGCGTATGGCCGTGGCCCTTGCGCGCGGCAAAAACACGGATGAGGCCCGGCGCAAAGCGCGCTCGGCCGCATCTAAGATTAAAATTAATTATTTCTAAACAGAGCCCCAATCAATTGGTAGGATTTAGACATATGACCCGCACCGAACTGAACTTGGTTTGTTTAATCGTCAGCATGGTCCTAATCGTCTTCGTCGGCGTCGGGGTGAGCTACCGCCGCCTTCATGAAGATGACCGCCGTCCGCTTTGGATCATGGGTTGTGGCATGGGCATCTGGCTGCTCATGACCGCACTGGCGGCGCGCAGCTCTTGGATTCAAGAGTACGACGTGTTTCCGCCGCCGGCCGCGCGCCTGTTGATTCCCTCTCTTTTGTTGATTGTCGGGGCGGCACTCTCACCGATTGGCCGGCGCTTGGCCCAGGGCCTGAAGTGGAGCGAGCTGGTCGGATTCCAAGCCTTTCGATTGCCGGTGGAATTGATTTTGTATGGATTTTTTTTCGAAGCGCGCGTGCCCTTGCGCATGACCTTTGCCGGCTCCAACTACGATGTCTTGACGGCGATCTCGGCATTGATTTTGGCGCCGCTCATTTGGCGCGGATTCATCGGCGTCAAGGCCGTCTGGATTTGGAATGTCGCCGGGCTTGGACTGTTGATCAACATCGTGGTGCTCGCGGTCTTGTCGGCACCCGGCGGACTGGATCGTTTTCAAATCGGATTGGTCAACACTTTGCCGTTCAGAGGGCCGTCGGTGTGGATCATCTTCTGTGTCTTGCTCGCCTTATTTGGCCACTTGATCACATTCCGTAAGCTGCTTAGTTCGCACAAACCAGCGTAACAGGGTGCGTGTGGCTGCTGCCACCACTCTCGACAGTCATCGTGCCCTTAAGGCGCAATTCGGCGAACAGTTCTTGCGTGATGATCACGACATGGCCGTGGCCGGCTGAGCCTTGGATGTCGTAGGATTTGTCTTTGCCGTCGAGCACGTCTTGGCGCGGGACCAAAAGGCGATGGCCGTGGTTGTGGCCAATTTGGGCGTCGAGCGGAACGTTGATGTCACCGGCGCAAAATTTCTTGGCCGCGAACGCGCTTTGGCCATTTAGTAAAATAGTTCCAAAACCCATGAGTCCGGCCGTGGCGAGAAAGTGTCTTCTATTCATAAATACCCCCAGTTGAGTGAATTTAACCTTACAGGTCCCGTGTAGGGGATATAAGCGGGCTAATTGGAAACACATGTCTCTTGAAAGGAAACAATAGACCGGCTATAGACGGAGTGTGGATTTGCAGTCCGTTACCCTCAATGAGTTAGATCTGTTGGTGCAGCTGGCGCGCACGCGCTCCATTCGCGAGCTTGCCCGCCGTCAAAGCCAGCCTCCGGGCCAGGTTTCCAAGGCTTTGAAACGCTTGGAGCGCAAGCTGCAAACGCGCCTCGTGGAGCGCAATGTGCGTGGGGTGGTTTTGACCTCCGATGGACTGCGTGCGCTGCCGGTGTGCGAGCAGATTCTGGCGCAAGCCGCGGAGTTGCGCGAGGACGCGCAGGCGCAAGAGGGCAAAACTCTCCTTGGGATCGGCGCCACTTCGTTTCTCATCAATCACCATCTCACTCGCGCTTTGACGAAGACCAAATTCTCGAAAGACCTGCGCTTTCGCTTTTTAGAAATTCCGCCCGATCAGTTCACCACCGCGGGTTTACGCCATGCCTTCGAGCTGGCGTTTCACTTTGGCCGCCACGAATGGCCTGGGACGTGGTTTCAAGACAAGATTGCCGAAGTCGGTTGGAGTTTGTGCTGCAGCGCCAGCCATGCGTTCGCCAAGAAGCGCGCGGTTTCGAGCAGCGAAGTTTTGAAACATAAATTCATCATGCCAGCCTATTGGACTCAGGAAGGATTTGCATTGGGCGACGACGGTTGTCCCGTGCCCGCCAACAAACGCCTCAAGGGCCATGAGACTTCCACCGCCGAGGCCGCAATGGCGCTAGTTCGTTCGACGGACCAGCTGGCGTTTTTACCCAATCTCTTGATCCGCACCCATGAAGAACGTGGTGAAGTGCGGCGTTTGGAAGTGAAGGGCTGGCTGGCCCCGTCGCGGCCGTTGTTCATGACCGTTCGTTCGGATTTACTTTCGCGCAAACTCTATCAAGAGATTCGCGACACTGTGACCGCGCAGCTTTAATCCCACCTGAGGGCGGTCGCTAGGACCACGTCATCCGGTCATCTCTCCACCATTTTTATTTATCTGATAGGCGATCGCACAAAGGATGATTCCAACGGTCCAGTGCTGCCACCAGACATGGATGAAGGCCGTGTAACACATCATTAAGATCGAAACAAAAATCAGCGAATAATTGAGCGTCTTCTT
>JAYWAE010000027.1:0-7452 GCA_043782715.1 Pseudobdellovibrionaceae bacterium
GCGTACTCGCCTTGCTTCCGTTCTGAAGCCGGTTCGTATGGTAAAGACACGCGTGGATTGATTCGCCAGCATCAGTTCAACAAAGTCGAATTGGTGATGTTCGTGCATCCTGAGAAATCCTACGAGATGCATGATCTTCTGACTTCGCACGCAGAAAAAGTATTGCAACAGCTTGAATTGCCGTATCGAGTGGTCAGCTTGTGCACGCGCGACATCGGCTTTGGCGCGGCTAAATGCCATGACATCGAAGTTTGGCTGCCGGGACAGCAGGCGTTCCGCGAGATCAGCTCGTGTTCGAATTTTGAGGACTCCCAAGCGCGGCGGGCAAATATTCGTTTCAAAGGTAACGACCCCAAAGCCAAGCCGCAGTTTGTGCATACACTCAATGGCTCCGGCCTGGCCATCGGCCGTACGCTAATCGCGGTCATGGAAAACTACCAGCAAGAAGACGGCAGCATTGAAGTGCCGACAGTTTTGTTGCCCTACATGGGCGGCATGACCAAAATCACCGGCTAAGTTTAAACGGGAACAATCCAGCCTATGCGAAGCGCGCCCAGAGTCGCGCTAGCCACGCAAATCCACAACAGAAATCCCAGCAAGAATGGGCGTAGACCGACTTCTTTAAGCGCATCGCGCGTGAGGCCGCTACCAATCAAGAAAAGCGTGACGACTAAGAAACGACGGGCGACGACCGCGACCCATTGGCCTGCGGGCTGAAGGCTGGGGACGAACGTCACCAGCGCGGCGGCAAGTAGAAATCCGAGAATGAACCAAGGCTTTTTGACCTTTGCCAAGGCTGCGGTACCTTTGGATCGCGACAACCCGACGGCCAGCGCCAGCGGAATGATCCAAAGCGCGCGCGCGAGTTTCACTGTGGTCGCGATTTGCAGTGCTTCGGTTCCGTATTGAAGGCCGGCACCAACGACGGAGCTCGTGTCGTGAATGGCGAGCGCGCTCCACATGCCAAAATCCGGCTGACTCATGGAGAGTGCATGGCCAATCGGGGGAAAGATAAAGAGCGCGAGTGCGTTGAGCAAGAAAACCACGACCAATGCGACGGAAACTTCAGCGGCGCGGGCCCCAGTGACAGCCGCGATCGCAGCGATGGCACTGCCCCCGCAAATCGCGGTTCCCGAGCTCACTAGAAGAACCGTATCGCGTCCGATTTTGAGCGCCTTACCTAGGAAGAAGCCAAGAGCAAGCGTCGCGACAATTCCGATGATCGTATAGCCGATGCCCTGAACGCCGACCTTGCCAACGACGCTCAAATCCATTGCAGCGCCCATTCCCATAACCGAAAATTGCAAGAGTTTGGGCGTCCAGACTTTTGTTTCATTCGCAAAAGGATTGCCGAAAATAAGTGCGAACGCCATGCCGGTGAGAAGTGCGGCAGCCGACGGGACGATCGGGTGAAGGCAGCTGAGTGCGAGCGTGAGGAAAATCCATTGGGCGGGCTTCATGAGAAAACTATCTCACTTCGCCCGCCAGTCTGACAAGATGAGAGTCGACTACTGCTTCTCGCAGCTACCGGTCATGGAAAGCGTTTTCTTCCCAAAGAGTTCATAGTCATATTTCACAGTGGGTTGGCTTGCGTAACCCAGAACGGTTACGGTGTAGTGGGCGTTGTAGTCGCAATTCTGCCATTGGTCGTCGGCCGACCTGCTGAAAGAAACCAGTCCGTCCAACGCCGTGCCACCTAGATATGGATTGGTCACATCACCGTACTCGACGCCCGAGTTTTCACTGTGCGCGCAGCCAGACCTGCCATTGACGCGCTCAAGGCTCTTGAACACAGATTCGTCGAACGTGATGTGTTGGCTGAAAATGTGCAGACTCGGCTCCGTAATTTTCTCAGAGATCGTGCGCGTGAATTCGGCCTTGTAACTGCGGTACCCGTCACTGAGCGTACAGGTGTAGGTATCGGAATCTGTGATTTTGAAATGACTGCCATAGGCTGAAGCAACACTACTGAGGAGCGCGATACCGGCGAAGCTGAGAGCGGTTAGTTTAGATTTCATAGGACCCCCTTTGGTCACTCTATGTACGCCCGTCGCGGTTGGCCGGGAAGGGGCCGCGTTCGACACACGTGATTCCAATTTGGAATCAGGGGCGTCTGCCTGCAAACTTTCAAATGATACCGACGATTACCGTGCGCTGTCCCAGCTCCGGCGCGGTTTTTAGCGGACGCTGTTCGAATCTCGATCCTAAAATTACGCCAGAATCAATCCGTTGTGCTTTTGCGTGCGTTTGTCGTTTGCATTAACCGCACCCAAACAATCCACAAAGGAGGATTTATGAAACTCTCTCAAGTTCTTGCTACTCTAGCCGTGAGCGCACTGGTCGTTCCGGGCGCAATGGCCAAAGGTATCACTGGCGCGAATCGTGTTCGCCCTGTGCAAGTTAAGGCTAAGCACGCCACAAAACGTGTTGCTCACGCACACAAAGCCGCGCGCGCGAAAGTAAAACGCACGGTGGGCGCTAAAATTCAGCCGCAACCAAATAAGCCGATCTAGTTTCTCGCGGGTCCTTAAATGGACCCGCTTTTTCCATTTTTATAGAGACCCCACAAGATATGGACGTTTAGATCCATGAAACGGTTTACCGATATTCGGCCTCTTGAAAAAGTCGTGTCAAAGGTTGCCGATTGACATCGAGGATCGAGATGATGGTTCGGCTGTGAGGTCATCACCGTGGGCGCGCAAAAATGCAAATCCAAGTTTACATGACGTCGACCTTGCAGAAACTCAAGAAGCTGGCTGCCTCATTTGTTTGGCTCTTTGGTTCGATCTTGCGAGAGTTCGGATTAACTTGGCTCGACCACAAAATAACTTCGAAATTTGCACAGTCAGAGCTCTGCGTCCGAAAAAACGGCCATTGTTCAACAGGCCCGTTAGAATGCTGACCAAAGACCACTAGGCCTGCTAATCGGCACCAATGACATGTCGATTAAGAGTAGCAGCTACGAGAATAGCCTCTTCGGTCTGACCCTTAGCCGCGAGAAGCCGTCCGTGAAGCCGCCTCCTCCTGAGCGCGTGATTCTGATTGATTGCCAGCAGCAGCCGTCCCAAATCGCCTGCAAGACGGGGGAACGTGGCCTTATATTTTCGGTATTCCTGTATTGCGGACCAACGGCGGCTCTCCCTAAAAGCTTTGGCCGTGACGGCAGAGATGATCACAAAAATAGCTTTTCCAATGGGGCTAAGATCTATTGCAGTTTACCTTGGTCGAATAAATTCCAGACTCCGATTCTGCTTCAAATTCACATCCTTCTAAATGGTGTGTTTAATTGGTTTAACCTTGGCTTCTGCTGGGCCAGGCCGGCCACTGGGCGTTGTGGACTTTTGAAATGGGGACATGGGCGGGGAGCCCTCTTTTCGTTTATCTTTCAAATTGCAGTGAAGGTCCTAGCCCTCATTTATAAATGGCCCCATAAGCCATCGCGCTCAGCTCCAGCCAAAGGCCCACTGGCACTCCCTTCTGAAACGCCGGGAAACGTCACTGGTCTCAAGATAGTTACAGCTGAAATGTTGATCCCAATTCTGTATACTCGTTAAAAATATCTTCCGCTTTTACAGCCACCGAACACCTCAAGGAGGCGCGATTTTACGGCGGCTTAAATCACTTCGGAACTACACGGCTTACACCCAGCGGATAGCTGGGGGGCGGATTCATTAAAAGCCAACGGCCAGTGGATTGGCGAACCGGTTCATTTTTCATAGCAAAGATTTGGCCATCTAAAAAGTAATGAACCAAAGCCAATGCGCCAACCACGACTGACAGGAGGTGGAACCAAGGGCGGTCAACCATCTCTTCGAGGTGAAATAGCGCGAATACACCATAGCTAGGTTCAACTAATAAACCTATAAAAACGATTGAGGCCAAAAGCAAAATGAAAGCCCTTGCTAAAAATTTTAACTTCCCTCTCTCTGGCGCGCTGTTGTTCTTGATGCGTCGATAGACAAAGAAGTATTCGATCCCATGTACAGACTTAAGCACCACCAAACCGAAAAATGAAATAAATGTGCTCATCACCAACGCATATCTTATGACATAGATGATTTTGTTACGAAACAGGACGCGATTAATCCGATAATATTGAACCATCAGAGCGAACACCAACACACATCCGAATGTGGCCATCACTATTCTTTCAATCTGAACCCAGCTCACATGTTCCTTTTCTATCCAGTGGCCTATCAAAAATTGAGAACTTCCTAACAATATTATGAACCCGCATGTAAAGCGCTCCTGTAGATCCAATTTTTTAAGGCGTTGAATGTCATTTGAATTGGGCAGCATCTTCGAACTATGAAAATTATAGAGCAAAGATAGGCCAAGCGTTTGCCTCATGACGTGATAAATATCGTAGAGAATAATTACGGCCAATATCATCAGCCCCCAATTTCCCTTAAGTCTACTCTCGAGAAGTCTCAAGGCCAGGGCTGCCACAAATACGCAAAAAATAATGAGGGCTTGAATCTGTGGCCGGCCTTTTTTCAAAATGTCACGGTATGCAGGAACGGCCACAAGTAGATCAAATGTAAACAAAATATGAATTGTGTTAAGAAAAATAATTTGAGAAAAAAAGGCCCAAATGTGTTGTGTCGAGATCGAAGGGCTGGGCATAAAATGAATTTGAAGAGCAAACCCTACAAGACCGACCAAGGGCGCGATTAGAACCAGTCTTTCGGACCACTGGCCGAAGATCCTTACGGGTTGAGACCATGCATCCTTGTTTGGCAATTGCGCGGCTCCATTGAGTGAACTCATCTCGCTAATGTCGCCTCGCATTAGCTAGATTTCAATGCAATTTCAAATATGTTACCGTTAAGTAAACCACCTCAAGGGGATTTTGCAATGGACTTTACACGCGATCAAATTGAACAGGCGATTCATCGAGCTCAACACTGTCAGCGGAATTGGGACCTGGACCAAAAGATTCCCGACGCAGACATGGAGCTTTTAAAAATCGCGGTCACTCAATGCCCAAGTAAACAGAACGCCGCCTATTACAAAGTGACCTTTGTCACCAATCGTGAGCTCATTCGCCAAATTTACGACCTTACCGATTGTTTTACTTATTCTTACGAACCTAAATTGACGACAAAGAATCCACAAACTCTCGCCAATCTACTGGTTGCATTTTCTGAGGTTGAACTCGCAGAATCCGGTTCTGACAATTTCCCACGCAATGATGAAACCAAAGAATATTTTGAGACGAATATGAATGCTTCTCAGCAAACCGTTCAGTTAATCGAAAGAGATCGAAATATGGCCACTGGCGTGGCTGCTGGATTTCTCAATCTGACGGCAAGTTTGCTTGGCTACGCTACTGGATGTTGTGCCGCTTTTGACGGGGATAAAGCAGCACAGCTGTTAAGGCTAGACAAGCCGCCGCGTCTCCTCATGGGGATTGGCTTCCGCGATGAAAACATTGGAAGACGTATACACCATGAAGATCACAATTTTTTATTTTCCACTCGGCTCAAGCAACCTATTGAGTTGGAAATGATTGAGTGAGCGGAGTCTCAAAAACCTGCCTTTTGACCGGCCACACCCGTGGCTTTGGTCATGAACTTTCAAAAGTCCTTTCCGTTGGTGGCTGGCAGGTGCACGGTGTTTCACGCTCAACTGACACGATATTGAAACTGAAGGTGGTCGTGACCGCATCGTGAATTTGTCTTTGAACCATCAATTTTTTGTCAACAACGCCCATAGTAACTTCGGCCAAGTTGAACTGCTATCAAAGGTTTTTGAGACGTGGCGAGCGCAAGGTAAATCGGGGTCTATTTTGAATATTGGCTCGCGAGCTGGAAGTGAGTTCCCTGCTCGACAGGTTCCCATTCCTTATGACTACGAAAAACTCGCTCTCTTTCAACTTTCAAAGTCTCTATCGAGCTTGGAATCATCGATTCGAGTGATGTGTGTAAATTTCGGGTATATAGCGACTGAAAGAATTTTGGCGCGGACTGAATTGAAATCTGTTCCGAAATTAGATTTAAACCATGCGGCCAAGCTTGCCGCTTGGCTGCTTAATTTGCCTATAGACTGTACCGTACCTGAAATTACAGTTCTTCCGGTCAGGTCATAGGATAGGCTGGACCGCCTATATGCAACCTGCTAATCTCCGCGAACATGGCCAATACCTTTAGGGCACGCCCACTCAATGGTAAAGAGTATGTCGATAGTCTTAATGACGGTCGCGAAGTCTATATCTACGGAGAGCGTGTTGCGAACGTCACTACTCATCCCGCATTTCGAAACACGGCCCAGTCGATCGCTAAGCTTTATGACATGCTTCATGATCCCAAATATCATGATCGCCTTTGCATTCAGTCGAACACAGGTAACAACGGGTATACGCATCGATTTTTCAGAGCCGCAACATCAGCAAATGAACTCTTGCAACAACGAGATGCCATCGCGCTGTGGGCTGAACAGAACTATGGATGGATTGGGCGAGGCCCAGACTATAAGGCTTCTTTCAGTAGTTTGATGGGGGCAACCCCGGAGTTCTACGGTGCCTATGCGACAAATGCGCAAGAGTGGTACCGCCGAATAACAGAATCTTGTTTATATCTCAATCATGCGATGGTGAACCCACCCGTTGATCGCCACAAATCTGTGGATCAGGTGCCTGACGTCTATGTCTCTGTCGATCGCGAAACTGAAGCTGGGATCTACGTGAGCGGAGCTAAAGTGGTTGCAACCAACTCAGCGCTCACTCACTACAACTTTGTTCGCCAAGGCGGGGGCCAAACTCTGGGGTCTGATCCCAAATTCGCACTTTGTTTTATTGCCCCAATGAGTAGTCCCGGCGTTAAACTCATCGCACGACACTCTTATGAGTTCGCTGCATCAGACAGCGCCCCCTTTGATCATCCGCTATCGAGTCGTTTTGACGAGAACGATTCCATTTTAATTTTTGATTCGGCTTTTATCCCTTGGGAAAATGTTTTGATCTATCGAGATCCCGTGAAACTACGCAAATGGTTTTATGGAGGTGGCTTCGGACGCTTAGTTCCTTTACACGGCTGCACCCGCCTTGCTGTAAAACTCGATTTTATTGTCGGCTTATTGCACAAGGCTTTGCAGTGCACAGGTACGCTTGAATTTCGTGGAGTTCAAGCGCAAATGGGCGAGGCAATCGCGTGGCGCAGTTTGTTTTGGAGTCTATCAGATGCGATGTGCGCCAATCCGGATACATGGAAGAATAAAACCGTTTTACCAAACACTGATGCAGTCAATTCGTACCGTGTCTTTTCACAAATGGTTCAACCTCGTCTTCGCGAGATCATTGAGCAAACTGTGGCCAGCGGTCTGATCTATCTCCCTTCAAGCGTGAAAGATCTAAAGAACCCCGAGCTTCGTCCTTACATTGACCGATATGTGCGCGGCTCAAATTCATACTCGGCCGAAGATCGCATTAAGGTCATGAAGTTGTTGTGGGAG
>JAYWAE010000028.1:0-2824 GCA_043782715.1 Pseudobdellovibrionaceae bacterium
CTGAGTGGCTCCAGATTCAATGTATTTGACTGGGGGTTAAGGTGGGCCGTTTAGAGGCTCAGTGTGCCGTCGCAAAAGGGCAGCGGGGTGTTAAAACCACTGACAATCATGAATGCAGTTCAAAGCGCCGGGGCTTGGCATTTTGGACGAATCTGCTACAGTTTTGCGAACTACAATGGCCGCCAATGCAGATCGCTCCATACTATTTATTGCTGCCCATCCGTTTCTGGAAAAGTCGCGCGCCAATCGAGCGGTCGTCGAAGCAGTGGGCGGATTACCGGGCCTGACCTTGCGCCGGCTGTATCACTTGTATCCGCAGTTTCACGTCGATGTTGCAGCCGAACAAGAACTTTTGATCCGCCATTCACTGATCGTCGTGCAGCACCCATTTTACTGGTACAGCATGCCGCCACTGCTCAAGATGTGGCTCGATGAAACATTTGAATCAGGTTGGGCCTACGGGTCGGGCGGTGATCGTTTGCGTGGCAAAGAATTTTTACTGTCGCTGACCGTAGGCGGGCCGGAGGAGTCTTACATGGAAGACGGTTACAACCGTTTTACCATCGACACGTTTCTCGCGCCCTGGAAGCAGACGGCACATCTTTGCCAAATGCATTGGAATCAACCGCGCATCGTTCACAGCTCGATTAAATGTGGCGACGCTGTGCTCGTCGAGCACGCACGCAAATTGCGCGGCGGGCTCGAGCGCTATTTGAGCGAAGGAATATTGCCATGACCCAAGCTCTACTCGACATCGTGGCCTTACTCGCCGCCGCAGTCTTGATCGTCCCATTGGCCCAGCGCCTAGGGCTAGGTGCGGTGTTGGGATATTTGCTCGCCGGCGTTTTGCTCGGGCCGTCTTGTCTCGGAGTCATTTCCGCGGCCAGTGAGCACCTCAATGAAGTCTCCGAACTAGGAGTGGTGTTTTTGCTTTTCTTGATCGGCCTCGAACTCGAGCCGAAGCGTCTATGGAATTTAAAAATTCCAATCTTCGGTATGGGATCATTGCAAGTCGCGCTAGTGGCGGCACTGGTGACCGGCGCCGCGCTGGCGATGGGCATGGAGTGGCGCGCAGGACTCATCCTTGGTTTGGCCTTGGCGATGTCGAGCACCGCGATCGCAACTCAAATATTGAAAGAGCGCAATATTCTCAACACGGCTGGCGGCAGTGCAGGATTTTCGATCTTACTTTTTCAGGATGTCGCGGTCATTCCGATTTTAGCATTGTTACCCGTGCTCGCAGGTACGGAGGGGCGGGGAGAAAGCCGACCCGCGTGGCAGATACTGCTGGTGATTGTGGCGGTCCTCGTTTTAGGAAGACTGGCCTTGCGCCATGTCTTTCGCTTGGTGGCCTCGGCCCATTTGCGGGAGGTGTTCACCGCGCTTTGTTTACTGATTGTCGTAGGGCTGGCGGCGCTGATGCAGAGTATGGGCGTATCGATGGCGCTCGGTGCTTTCATGGGTGGAGTGTTGTTGGCGACTTCCGAATATCGGCACGCCATTGAAACCGATATCGAACCGTTCAAAGGCCTGCTGCTTGGGTTGTTTTTTATGTCGGTGGGTAAGTCCGTGGATTTATCGTCGATCGCCTCCCAGCCCGGCCGAATCGTGTTGCTGCTGATGGCGGTACTGATGGCGAAACTTGCCGCTCACGCGCTACTGGGGATTCTATTTCGCGTGCGCTGGCGCGAAATTCCCCTGTTCGCCTTGGTGATTTCACAAGTCGGTGAATTCGCCTATGTCATGCTGGCGGCGGCGTCTGTGGCCGGCTTACTTTCTACTGCCGATGTCGCTGTATGGGCGGCGGTCGTGGCGCTGTCGATGGCGACCACTCCACTCCTCATGGTGGCCTACGAGAGGCTGCTTGCGCCGCGTTTGGTTGAACCAGCCGCGGACATGAGTGGCGAAACGGTTGTCAATGAGGAGCCAGAAGTTTTGATCGCGGGTTTCGGGCGCGTCGGTCAAATCGTGGCGCGCATTCTCTACGCCAACCGCGTGCGCGCGACTGTGCTTGATCACGACCCTGAGCAAATCGAAGCCGTGCGCCGCTTTGGCTTTAAAATTTATTATGGCGATGCGACGCGCTTGGATCTCTTGACGGCCGCAGGCGCGGCAACTGCTAAAATTTTAGTGGTGGCCGTGGATGGCGTCGAAGATGGAGTTGCAATCGTAGAAATGGCGCAAAAACATTTTCCACAGTTGCGCGTCGTCGCCCGTGCCCGCAATGTGGCTCATGCGTATCAACTGATGGATCTCGGCGTGGAAGTATGGGAGCGCGAAACTTTTGACAGCTCCTTGCGCATGGGCTCTGAAGTCTTGCGCCTGCTTGGCTGGTCGCCGTATCAATCGGTGCGCGCCGGCCTTATCTTTCGCAAACACAATTTGCAGATGATCGAAAACATGCGGGCCAGTCGAGCCGATCAAAGAGCGCTGCTGTCCGTAGCCAAACAGGCGCGTGAAGACCTTGAAAAAATGTTTACCGGCGAACGGGAAAACCTTCACCGGTCCGAGGACAGCTGGGATTTACATCCAGACGGCCGTTAGGCCGCTTTAGCTGTAGCGGGCTGCAGAATTCCGCGCTCGATCAAGAGCGTCGTGCAGTCACCCCAAAATTTTTCTTTGATCTTGGATTCAGCAGGGCCAAGCCGAATTTTTGGGAAATCTTGTTTTCCGAAATGCTCGGCAAACTGCTCGAGAGAGCACGCGCGCACGATCTTGATCAGCAGATTGAAGTGCACGTCGGTGACCTTGTTGCGATCGACCAGCATTTTGCGCAGTCCGCCTTCTGGCGTGTGCAATAAAAATTCGTAGAGGCCTTGTGTGT
>JAYWAE010000029.1:0-7442 GCA_043782715.1 Pseudobdellovibrionaceae bacterium
CAGCTCACAGACGGGACATGAGGGCTTCATGCCTCCCTAAAAAGCAAGGTCACTGCCAAAGCAGAGATCCTCAAATCAACAGGCAGGTAGGCCAGTTAGAGAGTTTAAGGCTCTCCGTAAATACTAATTTCATTGCCGGTCAGATCGTAAGCATGAAACGACCATGCGCCCGGATGCACTTCATGCAAGCCCGAAACTTTTACGCCTTCGTTTTGCATTTTGCCAAACAGATTCTTCACACCCTTGGCGTGAAAAATCAGAACGCCGTTCGTCTTGTAAGTTTGCTCAGGATCTTTCGCGTGCAAGCACAGATTGTGGCCACCGATGGAAAACTCAGTCCACGCCTCACTCTCATGGCTCGGCTTGATCCCAAAGTGTGAGGAGTAAAATTTAATGGACGCGGCCATATCATCGACATAGTACATCGTCCCGTAAGCAGTATTGAACATCGATCGCTCCTTATATGGAAGATTAGTTTATTAACCAAAACTCTGGCCGGAGTACAATCGAAAAACTGGATCTTCCCTTCTCTAAAGGTGGCAGATTATGGAATTACACTGGCCTTCTACGGCCAGTGGAAACCTGGTAACCTATTCATGTGAATCGCTCGCTCACTCTCGCGACCATCGTCGGGCTCTCCGTTTTCCTCGTCTCGTGCACGAAGAGTTCGTCAAATTCGACGGCGGCTTTCGATCCTTGGAACGCACCCACGGGCAATTTGATTGACGGTGCGACACTCGCCGACGGATGGAGGGACCTGCGCGAATTGCCGGCGCCGGTCGCCGTCTCCGGCGGTTGGACGGATTCCGCCGCGGTCACCGGCGATGGACGCCACCTCTACTACGCCTACACGACTCTGGATTTTGGTTTGTTTCAGGATTCGGGCGGCGCCACGCAAAACTTCAGCGGACCATCGCGCCCAGGTATGACCGGCGGGCACTTCAAGATGTTCCGCGCGGATCTTTCCGCGGCCGGGTGGCGCGAAAACTTCCTGCCGTTCAATGGCGCCGCGAACGTCCACGAGGCCTCCGCGAGTCCGAATGCCGCTGGAGACCTGATCGTCTTCTCGCGCTTCGACTCTTCCGGCGTGGCGACAATGTACCTCACCAGCTTGGTCGGCGGAAATTGGTCTACGCCCGCCGCGCTTCCCACCGCGCCGGCAGTGAATTCCCCAAACAGCACCTGCACGAACGACAACGGCTTTATCGTCGGCACACTCGCCGCCGGATACACACTCTACTTTGAATCCAATCGCGCAACTGCGGCCGGCAGCTCATGCCGGGGTGACGGAAAAAGCCGTCTCTACATGGTGGACTACACTCCCGGTTCCGGCTTTGGCACACCGCAAGCCGTGCCTGGTCTCGACCTTCTGGAAGCAGGAGAAAGCGACACGCAAATTTCCGTCTCGGCCGACAAAAGCAAAGTCTATTTCACCCACTCGAGCAACACGGCGTACGGCGTTTACACCGCCGGCTGGTCAGGCTCTACTTACTCCGGCCTTGTGCAAATCGTAACGCCCAACTTTGCCTCACCCTTTACGGGAAAGCTCGTCATGACCGGCGAAGCCAATGTCGCGACAACTCCATCCGGGACCTTGCTCTATATGATGTGCGGAATTGGACAAAGTGAAACTGCCCAGCACAATCCACGCATCGTGCCGTGCGTGGCGCGTAAGCCATGATTTTCTAAACGGTCGCAATAGGGACGGATACCACTTTACGCTCGGTGATAATCGCGCGCATGACCGCCTGCTCGGTTCGTGACACGCGATCGAGCGGCGCCGGAAAGCGCACGACGCAATGAAGGCGCCCGATTTCGTCGTATTGAAAAGTCACCCGCGGCTCGACGCGCGGCAAGTCCAATCCTTCGCGCTGGCCGAGCCGGGCCATCGAGTGGCGGGCGGGTTCGAGAAACGGTGAGCACTCTTTGTTGGCGGCCGCGAGTAACGTCTGTTCGAGCTTCTGCCAATCTTCGCCCGGATACACGGTCATGCGAATCGTTTGCAAAACGTACTCTTGTTGCAAGGACTGATTCAAAATCGGATTGGATAAAAACAAACTATTGGGCAGAACCACTTGCCGCCCCGAGAGCTGATGCATGTCCGCTTTCGGACCAATCTCGAGAAGGGTCGTCGAAAAGAAGTTGTGATCAATGACTTCACCGCGGTAGCCCGCGACTTCAATGCGGTCGCCAAGTTCAAACGGCCGCGCGCTGGCTTTGTAAAAGCCGCCGAGAAAACATTGAATCACCTCTTTGGTCGAGATCGCGATCGCGGCAGCGACCGCGACCAGCGAAATCGCGAAAGCCCGCAATTCGGTCGCCCAAATGCCAATCAATCCCGCGGCGAGAATCACCAAGCTGATATTCTTGATTTGAATGATCCAACGGCGTTTCTCGTCGGGGCTGGGCGCGTTCCAACGCCGGATCGTCATGATCGTTACGGAACGGAAAATAAAAAACGCGATCAGCAGAACAACTGTCGAAACCAGTTGTTTATGAATATCCCAAGCGCGCATCAACTCAATCGCTTCACTGAGGCCGTGGGCGAGAGGATTCACGGATGCGCCCCGGTGGCAATTCCCTTGATCCATTCCGCCATGCCCATACCAGCCGTTTGGGCCTCGCGTGTCAGTAGCGCGTACGGAGAAACAGTTTCGCGTTCGGGGTGGCCGTTGAGATAGCGCATGACCAGTTCAACATGAACGACAGACGGGCAGCTGATCAAGAGCCCCTCGATCTCACCGTCCGTCATACTGGCGGATATTTTCTGAAAAGCGGGGCTCCATAAAGTGGCGCGCCATACGGCTTCACTTTGATTGAGTGATTTGGCACGTTTTTCAGCCAATGTGTCGAGATCCAGCATGCACTCAGATTAAGTGGACACGCGATTGTAGTCATCCAAATAGCGAACGATGTCGTCCTCGCCAAAATAACTGCCGGTCTGCACCTCGACGAAGATCAGAGGAGACTTTCCCGGATTGTGAATCCGGTGTTTGGCGCCGATAGGAATAAATATGCTTTGTCCAGGTTTGAGCACGATCACCTTTTCATTGAGCGTAACCTCAGCCTGCCCGGAAACAATGATCCAATGCTCGGCACGCTTGGCATGGCTCTGATACGACAACCGGGCACCCGGGTCGATCGTGATCTTCTTCGATTTGAATTCCTTCTCGTCCGACAAAACTTCAAAGCCGCCCCAAGGCCGGTGTTCAAACGGATGCACCGTGGCCTCGGGTAGCCCGGCCTCGCGCATGGAGTCCACGAGCTCCTTCACTTTTTGCGAAGAACCCTTTTTTGCCACCAACAAAGCGTCGGGCGTATCAATCACCAAGAGATCGGTGACGTCCACAAGTCCGACCACCTTGCCTTGCACCGCGAACACATAATTATTTTCGGAATCCTGATTAAAAATTTGCGCCTTGGAACGCGAATGTAGCTGGGTCGACTCACCGGAAATGCGCGCCACTTCGTCCCACGAACCAACATCACTCCAGCCCATATCACACGGAATACAGGCTTGCGCTTGCAACTTTTCCATCACCGCATAGTCGAGGCTTATGCTGTCGACCATGGCATAGTTGTACTGCGCGTTTTTCAGCTCACCGTCGATCTGCGTGATCTTGTTCCACATCGCCGGTTGAAATTCTTGAAAGTGTTTGATCATTTGCGAAACGCGAAACAAAAACATACCGGCGTTCCAAAAGTAACGGCCTGACGCCATATACTCACGCGCGGTTTTCACGTCGGGCTTTTCGCGAAAACCCTTTACCTTAACGGCCCTGAGATCCTTCTCCTGTCCCAGAATCTCGTCGCTGGTTTCGATGTAGCCATAGCCGGTTTCAGGAGCATGCGGCTGCACGCCGAGCGTGGTGACATAACCCTTACCCGCGCAGATTTCGGCCAACTTGACCGCGCGAAAAAACGCCTCCTCATCCGAAATCAAATGGTCGGAGGGAAACACGCCGACGATCTCCTCCGCCTTCCCACGCAGCTGCAAAATGTGGCAGAGCAACGCCACGGCCGGGGCCGTATTTTTACCCATGGGCTCGAGAATGACATTGGCGAGATTCAGCCCCTCTTGATTTACGGCTCTGTGAGTCAGAGGCCCCATCGACTGCGTGGTTAAAATATGCACATCGCCCAGCGTCTTGAGACGGCGAATCGTGTTACCCAAAAAGGAGCCATCGTAGAACTCACAAAACTGTTTAGGATACGAGGCCCGCGAAACAGGCCATAACCGGGTGCCGCTTCCGCCAGAGAGAATCACCGGGATCATGAAAACGCGCTCCTTCATTCAGCGATCAATTGACGAGTCGGCGGGCTGTCATGCAAAACTGACTGCCTATGAAAACTATCCCATTTATCGACCTCAAAGCGCAATATCAAGCTCTGCGGGAGCCGATCCAAAATCGCATTCAGAAGGTCCTGGACCACGGTCTTTTCGTCATGGGTCCTGAAGCCGAAGAACTTGAATCACTGCTGGCGAAATTCACCGGCGTCAAACACGCCATTGCCTGCTCCAGTGGAACCGACGCTGCCATTCTCGCCTTCATGGCCTTGGGCATTGGTCCAGGTGATGAAGTCATTTGCCCCGCGTTCTCCTTTATCGCCACCGCCGAGACAGTGTTGCTGGTCGGCGCAACCCCTGTGTACGTCGACATTGATTCGCAGACCTACAATCTCGACGTTCGCCAGCTCGAAAAAGCGTTGAGCCCCAAAACCAAAGCCATTCAACCGGTTTCACTCTATGGCCAGCCCGCCGACATGGACGAAATCAACGCCTTTGCCAAACGCCACGGTCTTTTCGTGATCGAAGACGGAGCGCAGAGTTTCGGCGCTCATTATAAAAATGGCCGCAGCTGCGGAGTCAGCCTGATCGGTGTGACCTCATTCTTCCCTGCCAAGCCTCTCGGTTGCTACGGCGATGGCGGGGCGGCCTTCACCAACGACGACAAGCTTGCCGAAGCCATGCGCGAAGTCCGCAATCACGGGCAAAAGACGCGCTACTACCACACACGTCTCGGTATAAACGGCCGGCTCGACACACTTCAATGCGCGATTCTAATCCCCAAGCTCGAACGCTTCCCCTGGGAACTCGAACAGCGCACGCGAGTGGCCATGCGCTACAACCAAGCGTTCAGAGAGCTGAACGGCAAAGGCATCGTGCTGCCGATACTCGCCAAAGATCGCACCAGCAGCTGGGCGCAGTACACGCTGCAGGTTCCAAAGCGCGACGCCTTTCAAAAGGCCATGACTGAAAAGGGTATCCCAACGGCCGTGCACTACCCGCGCACAATGCCCGACCAGCCCGCCTATACCAGCAATGGCCGCACGCTCAATATCGAGATCAGTCGCAAAATGGCAGATCTCGTGGTCAGTTTGCCGCTCTTTCCCGACATGTCCAATGAACAGCAAGATTACGTGATCGAACAGGTGATGCGCTATTTCGCATAGGGGTGACTCCACATGACCTTTCTTATAAAACAGATTTTTGGATTCTTAAAATTGCTGAATTCCGAGACCGGCCACAAACAACTGGCCGCCGGCATTGCCGCAGGATTTATTCTCGGAATGACGCCGATGCTGAGTTTACAAAGTTTTCTAGTGTTCATTTGTATTTTCTTATTCCGCATTCAGCTGGGCGCGGCTTTTATTGCGGCTTTTTTCTTCGGCTTCGTGGCCTGGGTCCTTGACCCAGTCTTCCATTCAGTTGGTAGCTCGGTTCTCGAAATGGACGCGCTCCACGGTCTGTTCACCACCATGTACAATATCCCGCTCGTGCCGCTCACACGTTTTAACAACTCGATCGTCATGGGTGCACTGGTACTGACTATCCCTCTCAGCCCGGTCGTGTTCTTCGTAAGCCTCAAGCTGATCGTGACCTATCGCGAATCCGTCCTCGAGCGCTTCAAGCAAACTAAATTCTGGAAAGCAGTCAAAGCCACCTCCTTCTACAATTGGTATTACACGTATGACAAACTCTACTAGTCAGTCCGACCCCAAACCCAAAAAGCCAAAAGGTCCCATTCGTACCGGCGCGGTCGTGCCGACTGTGGTGATCCTAGCTTTGATTGGTGTCTACTTCTCCTTCTTCTTCGATGGAAATCTCCGGCGTGCGCTCGAATACGCCGGCACGCACATCGTCGGGGCAGAGGTCGATGTGGCTCGCGTGTACACCAGCTTCATTCATGCCCGTCTCGAAATCGACGGCATCGAAGTCACCGACAAAGAACATCCCGAGCGCAACATGGTCGAGGTCGGTCACATTCGTTTCGAATTGCTCTGGGACGCACTCCTGCGCGCCAAAGTGGTAGTAGACGAAGCGTCCATCCTCAATATCGAAGCTCTTTCGCCGCGCAAACATCCGGGCTTTATCGTGCCGCCTTCTCCTCCCGAACCCAATGGCGGAAAGTCGGCGGCGCTGGAAAATGTCGAAGACGCCGTGGTTTCGCAAACCCGCAAACAGTACAACGGCAACTTCCTCGGCGACCTTGCCGGCCTCCTCGGAGGCGGCGACACCAAAGCGCAACTCAAAAATCTCGAAGGCCAGCTCAAATCCGAAGCCCGCATCAAAGAGTTGGAAAAAGAACTCGACGGCAAAAAGAAAGAATGGGACGCAAAAATCAAAGCCCTTCCGCAGAGTAAAGAACTGCAGTCCTACAGCGATCGCGTAAAGGCACTGAAGTTTGACTTCAACAATCCCGCTGAACTTGCGAGGAGCGTGCAAGAGGCCGACAAGATCATCAAAGAGGCCAACGAGAAAGTGAAGCTGATCGATCAGACCCAGAAGGATCTCAAGGGCGATCTCGGCAAATACAATCAGGCCTACCAAGACATCGAGAAGATGGTGCAACAGGATATTCACGATCTTCAGGGCAAACTTAAAATCCCCAGCATCGATGCCAAAGAATTTTCCCAGCAACTGTTCATGTCTATGATCGAGAAAAAGCTCGGCAGTTTATTCAAATACGTCGAAGTCGCGCGCCACTACATGCCGCCTAAAAAGACGGCCGCAGAAAAAGCCGCCGACAAGAGCGAGCAGATTATTCCGCCCAAACGCGGCCAGGGCAAAACTTACCGCTTCCCGATCACGACTGGTTATCCACTTTTCTGGTTGAAACACGCCGCCATTAGTTCACAAATGAATACCAGCGAATTCAGCGGAAACATCAAAGGCGAAATCAAAGACCTCACCACCGATCCCGCCCAAATCGGCCGGCCAACGCTGATTCTGGCGCAAGGCGATTTCCCCAAGCAAGGGATCCAGGGTCTGGACGCAAAAATTACGCTCGATCACGTCACCGACGTCCCCAAGGAAAGCATGTTGATTAAAGTTGGCGGCTTCCCGGTGACTGGAACTAAACTCTCCGACAGCCCCGACGTGAAACTCGCGATCAATCAGGCCAAGGGCTCGAGTGATATGGAAGCCGTCTTCACCAACG
>JAYWAE010000030.1:0-7420 GCA_043782715.1 Pseudobdellovibrionaceae bacterium
TATGCGCATCGCCTCTTCGAACTGCGGATATAAAGTCGGTTCGCCATTTCCCGAGATTACGACGGCGTCGATTTCCACTGAGCGTTTGATGTACTCGCGAAAGGCGGCGCGAATGGTCTCGAGCGCTGGGAATTCGTAGTCCTTGCGCACTTTGTTCATGGTCAGTTCCGTCGGGCCCAGGTGGCAGTAAACGCAATTGTACGAACACACTTTGACGCCGCCGAGCAGATTGATACCCAAGGTGGTGCCGTAGCGCAGAGATTTGATTGGACCGTACACCAATTCCATTTTTAAGAGTTTATCCTGCCAACTCATAGATGCCCAGCCAAAACGGCAAGTCGGGATAGCGTTGCGAAAGTACGTCACTGATCGCACCGATTTCAGCACCCTCGAACGGCAGCCCGGCGAGGGGGTGAGTCACCACGGAATGGCTGAGAAAGACCAGCCGGTCGCCGGGTTGAGTCTTAAAACTGTTGACGTTCATGTTTGTGGTCGTGTGCAAGCCGATTAGGTTTTGCGGCAGTGGTGGCAACATTTCTTTGGCGCTGCTCAATTCGGTCGACATGTCGATTTGCACGCTCAGCGGGATCCAAGGCATTCCTTGGCGCGCCAAAAGAAAGTGCGGCGAGCCCACTTGAGCATAGGCCAGCTCATTGTGGACGCGCACGAACACAAGCACTTCGACTCCGGCCATGTATTCGGACTTGTTTTCCTCGCGGTAGAGCGAATCGTTCGCCAACATCATCGCGACGCGCAGGCTGTTGGCCAGGGGAGAAAGGCAGGTCAGCTTTTGAAACGGCGATGTCGCTTCCATATCTTGGCGTGCCGACAGTGTGTAGTCGCGCAAGACTTCAATCGCGCGCTTGGCCGCGCCGCGCCCGCCCCAAGGCGTCGCGATAACGCCGAAAGAGCCATCGTCGGCGATGTCGATTTCAGGCGATGGCCGCGAGAGCCGGCCGCTGTATGAACGTTCAATAAAAGACACTGTTGCCGATCCTTAGTTGCCGATTCCGTACTTCTGCAGTTTGCTTTTCGCTTTGAGGCCGTATTCGCCTTTTTCCAAATCGTCTTTTACGATCTTCTTCCACTTTTCTTTGGCGCTGTCGACGTTGCCCAAACTCTCTTCCAGGACACTGTCCTCATAAACTCCCTTGAGTTCGCGCTTCAGCTCCGAGAGCATGCGCCCGCGCTCGCTCTTGGCTTGTTCATTCTCGGAATCCTCTTCAACCGCGCGCTGGCAGGCCTTGTAGGCCTCTTTATATTGGCCCTTCAAGCCCATGGACTTGCACTGCTCGAGTTGAGTCGCGACCTTGGCGCTGCGTTCTTTTTTGATCGATGCGATATCGCGCCGGGCGTTCGCCTTGAGGGCATCGCTATGAGGATAACTTGTCGCTAGAAATTTTTCGTACTCAGCCAGCGCCTTGGACAAGTGGCCTTCTTTATATATGCCCTTGGCTTTCTGATAGTGAGCGGCGCCCCGGGCGGCCTTTCTGCTCTCGGCGTCTTTTTGTGAAGCCAAGAGCTTGCGTTCTTCTTCATGCACTTGCGCCGAATGCAGCATCTCGACGATCAAATGATGTTCGGGATCCAGTTCCATGGCCTCAGCCAAGCATTGGCGGGTTTCATCGACAGTGCCTTCGTTTTTCAGTTTCACGGCACAGGTCTCGACGTAGCCGCTAATTTGGCTTTCGATCGCCGCGCGTTCGCGTTCTTTGCGATCGAGGTCGCGTTGGCGCTGCACCAGCTCGCGGCCTTGTTCACAGAACGACTGCAGTTCTTTGGAGTTTTCATAAAGCGGAATCAACTCGTGCAGCTTCGCCAGTTCGGTCAGGCAAAGTTCGTATTTCCCCTGCACATAAAGATTGCGCGCCAAATTGAAGGAGTCCTTCACCACTCCGCGCTGTTCGTTGGTCAGCTTGTCGAACGAGACGCTGGTGTTGCCATCTTTGACCTTTGCCGGATCGCGCTCGGTCTTGCTCTTGGACGGCATCATGAAAACGCCGATCATGATGACGATGACACCCACTAAGCCTGCGCGAATCACCTTCTTGCGGACTTCCGGATCCTTCATGTGATGGCCGCGAATCTGAGTCCACGGCACCGGCATGTTGTCGGACACTTGCCCGGTTTGGGTCAGGTCGTGCTGTTCGGGCGGATAGTAGGGTGCTGGTGGGGCCGCCAATATCGGATCAAACGCGGCCACCGGCAAATTGTCGACCCGGTGATTGAAACCGGTGTCGCGAATTTCAAACGCCATCTCGATGTTCTTGATCACGATCTCATCGCCGCTCTCGACTCGCGTCGGCTCATGCGGTGGAATCGTCTGGCCATTGATCTTGGTGCCGTTGCTACTGCCCAAGTCGGTGATGTAGAAACCTTCGTTGGTGCGTGCCAGTTCGAAATGTTTGCGGCTGACGTGCGAACTGTCGATGGCAATCTCACAATTGGGATCACGGCCGGCGACCCAAAGATGGCCTTCGAGTTTCAAGACTTCATCGTCGGCGGTATTGGGAAACGATATGCGGATGTAGGGCACCAGGTTCGAGGAAACGCCGGCCATGGTGGCTTCGTTATTGGCGCGTGGAGCGCTTTGCCCGCCGGGAGCGGTGTTTTCACCCACGCTCTCTTGAGCGACGCGTGGATTGTAAAACACGGGCAGATTGTTTTCCGCGGGCGGAGCTTCTTTGCCTTCGGCAGCGGCCGGCGCGGCCGGTTGCGGATTGGGTTCGAAGTGGAACTCATAGGGCGGCACGCTAAACACGCACGGATCACTCAGTTCAATCACTTCCAGCGATTCACCCGCTTTTTGCAGAAGCATGAATTTCGACAGCGAGGCGCAAACCCAAGTGCCATCGCGCTGATAAAATTTCAAATGGTGGCGCGAAATTCCGCGTTCGCCGGCCAGTTGAATATTGGCGTCGGCCGCACGGCCGGCCACATACTCGATGCCGTTTTCAAGCGTCATCCGGCTGACGTCTTCACCATGTAAGCGGACGAGAAGGCGTGCCACTAGTACCTTCCTTCCGCTAAGGCATTGCAAGCCTCGTAGTTGGCTTTGGCTTCTTTGTAGGGTGCGCTGTTTGCGTCTTTTACCATCGACATCACGTTGCGAAATGCCGCAATACAAGGCTTGAACTGGTTCTGGTCCCGGTACTTTCGCCCAAGGACGATGTCGTACTGAACCAATTCATTGAACCGGCGCTGAGCCACGCGGATGTAGCGATTGCACAGCACGTGCGCAGGATCGAGGGCCAAGCAAGCTTGAAATGCGTCAAGCGAGCGTTCGAACTGGCCCTTACGGAAATCACGGAAGCCGCGCACGTAGTTCTCCTGCGCTTGCTTCGAAGTCACCGATTGGTCAAAACGTTTCTGCGGCTGATTGAGTGCCGACTCCTGCAGCTTGTTCGCGGTCTCGATTTCGGCGGTGATCTGCTGTTCGGTGCGCAGCTTGAGTAATTCTTTTTTCTTCGCAGGATCACTGAACACGACGTATCCGATCACCGCGGCGATAATGCCGTAGATGACAAACCTGCCCGTGTTGCTTTTGCCTCCCGGTGCGCGGCGAACTGAGCCTTGGCGGCGCGGCCGGCTCTGCGGGATCGGTGCGCCGTAAGCTTCCGGTGCCCGCTGGCTATGCGGCGTGGGGCTTTGCGGAGCTTGAGTCGAGCGCGATACGACGGAGAGCTGGCGATGGCGAATCGAAGATTCGTCGGCCACCGACGTAAGATTGAATTGCACTTTGGTCGTACCGAGCAAAATCATATCGCCGTCTGCCAATACGGCGTGAGCCACCGGCTGGTCATTGACCTGCACTAAGTTTTCCAGATTGAGCGAACTGAGTTCACAGCTATCGCCGCGCCATTCAATCTGAGCGTGTTTGCGGCTGCACTTGGGATCGCTGATGATCACGAATTCGCATTCTGGACTGCGGCCAATGGAGAACGACTCCGCGTTCATCAGACGCACGGATCCGACCATGGCACCGCTGACAACGGTCCACTTGGTTTCACGCGCAGGAGATGGTGCTATTGCGGCAGTGCTCATCCCTCTCCTTCTTTAGGCAAGAGAACGATCAAGTAGTAGGCGATCTTGCTCGAACCATAGATGGCCTGAGCTACGATTTGAAAATTCAAACCGGAGAATTCCAATTCATTGGAAGCCAAATTGTCCGGGTTCGAATCCAGGCGCTCGACCAGATCTTTGACGCTTAGTTTGAGCGCTTGGTCGCTGATCTCGTTGATGTTGAGAGTGGTCAATTGTGCCGCGGTCATCGAGATGCGGTGCTCGAAGGCTTGGTTACAAGCACCGATGGTGAGATCTTCGGCACGAATCGCCATCGCAGCAAAGCCGATCAGCTCGACTAAATTCCCCAGCTCGCGGTTGCGGTCATGTTCCATTGTGCGCGCGCCTGAGCTTTCGCCGCTGCCGTGGAGCGCGCGCGAGAGCGCACTCGAAACGTTCGACGCGAGCAATTGCATGGCGGGGAATTGGTACGCAACCGTGACGGTTTCCAACCCGTCCTTCAGCGCCCGGTCGAGCTGGACGTTCATCGTGCGGATGGGGTGTTCGACCATCTTATATAAGAAGTAGTAAAGCACCAGGCCGAGCATCATGGATATAAACAACGTCGTGATGAAGAGGCTCAGCACCTGGCCGTTGTCGACGGCCAGTGAACTCATGTCGTAGTAAACCACAGCCCAAGCTACGATGGCCTGCGAACCTGTGTCGGAGTTGAAGAAGCGCACCGGTACCATCGCCATGACAGTGCTGTCGTCGACCTGCTTCACGCTCTCTTTGTCGAGTTTGCGCCCCTCGTGCACATAGGCGGCGTCGGGATAAGTGCCAGCGAGTGAAGACGGTGCGATGATGTTGCCGTCGATATTGTTAATGACCCAGGCTTTTTTGACGCCTGGGCGGCTGGTGGCGATATCGACGTTCACGCTGGTGTCCATGCCCTGTTGTAAAGCTGGTATATTTACCCGCGCCAACGTGGTGGCGATGGTCATCGCATGCTGCTGGCTCTCTTCCTCGATGCTGGCCTTGAGAATGCGAATCAGCGGCAGGGTCGACAGCGCAGTGACGGCGAGAATGAAAACCATCATCAGCCCGGCGAGCACCCACTTGAACTCAAAAATTTCCGGCAAGCGGTAGATACCCGGGAGTACCACGCGCTCCATGTACTCTTGCGCCACGTGCGCCCACTGCGGGATTTTGCCTTGCACCAAATCACCGATCGGTGAGCCCGAGGCTTGCAGATGAGGGTCGTCTTGCATCTGATAAGCATTGCTGCCTCCCTGATGCTGCTGCTGGTATTGACCACCTTGATACTGAGGTTGCGCCGGCGCTCCGTACTGTTGATACGGCTGGCGATACTGCTGAGCCCACTGCTCGGGAACTTTTTGAATTTCGAAAAACACGTCGTGAATGGCGATCTTGTCGCCCGATTTGGCTTTGCTGGAGCGGATCTGTACGCCATTGAGAAAAGTGCCGTTGCGCGAGCCCGCGTCCGAAACGATCACCTTGTCGTCGAAAATTTCGATGCGCGTATGCTCTTTGGAAACGTTGCTGCTGGGGACTTTGACGTCGCAGCTCGGAGAGCGGCCGATGAGCATCGAGTGCTTGTTGAGCGGAACGACTTGTCCGGCCAATGGGCCGTTAAGAAAGCGCAGGATCCACATGCAATTTATCCCCAACTCGAATCGGATGCTTGTCTAAAAACCCCTCACTCAATTCGATCACGCTGGCCGCACGAAACATGTTCCACACCAAACGCCCGGGTGGAACTTTGCTGACCGTACGCGTGACCTCCATCTTTGCATTTAAAAAAACCAAATCGATTTTGAAACGCATGAAAAACGTATGCACACTGCTGCACTGGAGAATCCACAGTGCCTGATCCGCTGGCAGCGAATTGCGGCCGAGCAGTCCCTTGTTGCGCGATCGCATGCTGTCCGCGACTTCGAGCCGCGGTATGAGCACCGTTTGTTCGCGCATCAGCTTGTGCATCACTTGCCTCCGTAGAACATGTTGAGCGCCACTGGCGCGAACACCATGATGAACACGGCTGGCAGAATCAAAAACATCAGCGGGATCAGCATCGCCTGTGAAGCCTGCGCACCGGCTTTCTCGGCGCGCACGAAACGCTCGAGACGCATTTGGATCGATTGATCCTTCAACACCTGCGCGATCGAAGCGCCGGTTTCTTCGGCGTCGCGCACGACCGCCACCACGCTGGTGATTTCCGGAATGTCGAGCCGCTCGGCCAAGCGAGTGAGGGCTTCACGGCGTGAGGAGCCGAGTTTGATGTCTTTCAAAACCAAACGCATCTCTTCGGCCAGCACGCTGTCTTCGGCCTTCTCGACGATCCGTTGCAGCGAACCCATAAAGTCCAATCCGGCTTCGGTCGAGAGCGCCATCAGATCGATGAAGAACGGCAAGTCGACGACCACGGCCAGGTAGCGCGCTTTGCGCTGCGAGCCGCAGTAGAGATTGGGGAAAAACCAGCCGATGACTCCCAGTCCGAGCGGAAAGTACCAGGGCAATCCGAGTTGCAGCGCAAAGTTCAGCACGGTCAGCACAATCGGCGCCATGATCCCCCAGAGAATCTGCATGCCGATAAACTCGTCTTCGTTGAGCTCGCTGGAAAGGCCCGCGGTCATCAGCCGGCGAGTCACGCGTTTGCGATATCCCGGGCTCTTGATGCGCATCGCATGTTGCATGGTGAAGTTGTGCACCATGGGGCGCGAAAAATTGATCAGGCCGTTCTTCGATTTGACGGGCTCGTTGCCCGAAGCCCATGCGAGTGCTTCCGCGTCGGTGTTGTTGGTGAAGATCGCGGTCATGAACAAGTAGCTGCTCAATGCCGCAAGTCCCAAACCCGAGAGCAGGATGAAAAAATCGAAACTCAACATTCCAAACCTTCCATTTTTGCTTTAAACAGGAACCATGTTGGAAATCGTCCTTGCTTCCCAATCTCCGCGCCGGCGCGAACTGCTGTCTCAAGCCGGTCTGGAGTTCCGAGTGTTCCCTGTTAAAGTATCGGAAATAATTGACGAAAACCTGACTCCGCCGGAAGTGGCGTCTCAACTTGCGACACTCAAGGCGCGCGCTTGCGTGGAGCAGCATAACGAATTGAAAAAACAGGGGTTTTTAGTGCTCGGTGCCGACACCATCGTGGTCCTCGGGCGGAGCATCCTTGGCAAGCCGCAAAATAATTCGCAGGCCTGCGATTATCTGCGTCGCCTGAGTGGAAAAACTCACAGCGTCATGACCGGATTTTCGCTGCTGGAGACCGGGTCGTCGAACTTTTGCACAGTGGTCGACGAGACCAAAGTCACGTTCAAGACTTTGGCCGAGGCGGGCATTCAAGCCTACGTCGCAACCGGTGAACCGATGGATAAAGCGGGCGCCTATGCCATTC
>JAYWAE010000031.1:0-2811 GCA_043782715.1 Pseudobdellovibrionaceae bacterium
GGTTTCGTGACAATACAGGTGTCTACGTCAACCGGGGGTTTCGCGGCTCCCGCGCCGGCGCGACGATCACTTTTAATTCCAATGACATCGAGACCTGCAAAAAAACGCTGCAGATCGTGGTTAGTGAACTTCAGCCTCGATGGCCACGCGAATGGTCCCCGCATCTTCCGCCGTGTAAGCGTTGAACGGATCGTCCTTTAGATCTTCGGGTGCCATTTTTTTTACCCAGATTATGTAACCGTTCTTGAGTGCCCACTGCACGTAGCCTTCGTGCTCCGCCTCGGGCGAGCCCAAAGAGAAGGCCCGCTGAACCGCTGCCACCGCGTCGGCCATGGCCGACGGCCCGGGCTTATACTCAAAAGACATGTGTTGAACAAAAGCTTCGCCGTCTTCTCCATTAAAGTATTGCGCGTGAAAGTAGCGTGTTCCAGGCAACGGACTTTGAGTACGGACAATGGCCATTTCGCCGGTGTAGGGATTTGAATTTCGCGTTGTCAGTGGTTCTTGCCGATTGGACTCCAGATAGTCCACCAGGTCTTTTAGTGTGATGTTCGGTTGCGTGAAACGCGCGAGCGTCGCGGCCATTTCGAGCAGCGCATTTCGCTCGCGTTCAGTGGAGTCGGGGTTGTCGCCTTCGGTTTTGCGCGAGCTGAGCTCGTCAGGCATTTTCGCCGATCGCGCCACGGAGACGGCACGATCCGCCACGGCCGTTTTCCGGTTTGAGGGATCGGCATCTTTCGGTCTTCGCATCCAGTAGCTCGCAATGAGCACGAGAAATGCCGCAGTGAACACCAGCTTGTTGCCGGATCGCATGCTCAGTACGACTTTCCGAACTTGAGTTTTTCCCAGTCGGTGAGATAAGCGGAAGGATCGAGCAGATCTTTGCGCCTGACAAATTTGGTTCCGCTTTGAGTCAAGGGGCCGCTGGCTGTACCCGAGTACATTTCGAAATGCAACATCGGCTCGCAACAACCGGAGTTTACTTTCCCGATGTAGCCGACAGTTTGATCCGGATTGACGGAGCTGTTCATGCCCACTCCCGGCGCCGCTTTGCCCAGTATCTCGCCGTAGCGTATGACTTTGCCGTCGGCATGATGAACTTCGAGTGCGTAGGTTCCCTCATAGAAATAATATCGGTCGCGAATGACCGTTCCCGAATTCGCGGCCAACGCCGGCTCGCCCGTCACGCGATAGAGATCGCAGGCCGCGTGCAAACGTCCATTCGCCCGCCCCGCCGAAAATCTTCGCATTCCGGTTTTATAGTTCGCCGTCGCGCGCTGTCCGGTGGGAAACGTCCATGCGCTGACGGTCGGACTCATTTCCGCATGAATCTCCGTTGCAGGGGAAAGTTCGCATTGAGATCTTAGCTGAATTTCATGGGCGGACACCCATCCCGCATTCATACTCTGGGCCCGCATGGGAAATTGCACGCGGGTAAATTGATGCCCTTGCGCATCGCTGTTTTCGCTACGGCCGCCGCCGAAACTTTGAAATGGTACGACGGTTTCGAAGGGCTGCGCGGAGAATAAAACTTTTTGTAAACGCTCATTTAGGACAGCGACCTCTCCGGTCGCGCCGCAAACCACATATTCCAGCGAACCATCAAAGGCCCGAATGCCAGAGGTGATGCCCGTTTTTTCGCGTGCTGGGCTGGGCGCTCGGATGGCGCGTTCGGCTTCGGCCGTCGAGTGCAGTCTGATAAATTTAAAAAGGCCGGCATCTTCGGCGCTGATCCCGACGCGGGCAATGCGGGTGGAGCTCTCGCCACGGAAAACGTCGAACAATGAATAGTCTTTGGAAATACCGCCCTCACGGCAGCGAAGAGTGGAGATCCCGCTATCCACCGGCTGCCAAAAACTTCCGACCACGGTGAATGGAGAATAGCCCTCGGACAGTTGTGTGTCGGTGATTTCAACTACACGATGCTCAAATTTTCTAAAAGCGGGATTCGGCAGTGCTGTGATCGCGGCACAATTTTCGGCCGTTTTGAAACCGACGGCGCTGTTCCATAGGAAATTTGGTCCGGCTGCCATGGCGCAAGGAAAAAAGAATGCGACCGAGATCACTGTCGCGGTGTTGGCGAAAGTTCTCACACCGGCTCTTACTTTGCTATCGAGCATGAACGGCCTCCAATAATAGTTTCATTTAATGTTTACTGACGGAGTAGTTGCATTCAAGTCCAGCAAGAGCAGATGCAATGAACTCTACCGAAATGTAATCCCGGGCACGACCAAAGGAACCGTCCGCGGTGCCGGAAGGGGGTATGCTTCCGGCACCCTCAGGACATCAGTGCTTATGGAGCGAAAACTTTTTCCATGCCGTCGACCTGATCCAGAGCAATGTTCGACACGCTGACCATGTCCGTGCCGCTTTTGGCGCTCAGAGCTTGGTGCAAACTCGCCATGGAGGAATCGAAATCGGCCGACACTTGTGTGCCGCCAGCGGCGACGACGACGGGCTTGAGAGCGCTCCAAGTGGTGTCCGTATCATTCAAGTGGTCCGTGGCCTGGACGAAGTCACCGGACATACCGTCGAGCACCATCTGGCGGCCGAGGTAGTCGAGCTTCATGATCGCGGTCGGCACCGCCGGGTGATAAACAGTGAACAGTGCGTCCATGTGGGCGCTGATAGCGTTGGCGGCACGCGCGACGGTCACGGAATCGGTGGAAGTCCCGCTGGCGCTCGACAGATCCGCGACCGACTGATCCATGGCGCTCAGAACCGCAGCATCGACGCCGTCGTTCTGCGCTTGGGTGCGGTAACCGTTCCACGTTGACGCAATTACTTTGGCATTGGCCGACACCTGACTGA
>JAYWAE010000032.1:0-19440 GCA_043782715.1 Pseudobdellovibrionaceae bacterium
GGCCATCGGGTGGAACTCGAGTGGCAGGTGCTTGAACACGATGCGCACTTTACCGGCGTACTCCTTCTCGACTTCTTTTACGGTCATAAATCCGCGGCCACAGTACGGGCACTGAAAATCGGAGTATTCGACGATGGTGATCGGCGCGCTCTTGTTGCCAAAGATCACGCGGCCTTCTTCGACGACCGGTTTCTTCGGGTTCTTCATCTCCTCTTCCATACGCGCTTGTTCGGCCTTGGCCTCATCTTCACGCGAACCCTCTTGCGCCGTTTTGACGGCTTCGTTCACCACTTCGACGAACTTTTTGGGGTTTTTCTTGATGGCAGCGAAAATGATGTCGGGGTTCTCCTCGACCACTTTTTGGATCTGCGACTTGGACGAGCAACCGACCGCGAGCACGATGGCCAGTGGGGCCAGCAGCAAAGACTTTTTCAAAGGAGACTCCTTTATGGTGATATAGCCTCAACATTCTGACATATCGCGAGTAATCCGCAAAGAAATTCAGTGGTGCAATGTGGACAAACGCCGCCCCGCAGAGCTAAAATTTTAGCTATGAAAACACCCATCGCGCTGCTTTTGACTATTTTGTGCACCTCGGCTTGGGCCGAAAACTACAAATACAACACTTTGATGATCAAGGACTACGACGAGATGAACTCCCTGGTCCAGGCTCACATCAAAAAGGCACGCGAGTTCAGTGACGGATCCGGCGCAGCCACTAGCCGGGACGGCGAAGCCATCGAGCAGCTGCGTGAAGCACTGAAGCTGGTGTTTTCGCGCCCAAACAGCGACAACATGGTCGCCAAAATCACCCCGGAAGTGCGCCGCGAACTGAGCGGATTTTCAGCATTCGAAGACACGATTTCAAGCATTACAGCGGAGGCCCTGCGCTCCGCCGGTGACAAGGGTGCGCCGGTGTCGCAACAGTCCACCGCGCTGGTCGTGCTGGAAAACGTACTCAGTGAAATCCGCCCCGAAGCCCAGAACAACGCCGACTTGCGCCGGGTCATAGAACGCATCAAAGACGCCAAACTGAAAATCTCCGACGATGTTAAAAAGGACCGCAAGATTCGCAGCATGTTTGAGACGAAAAACCCTTCAGAAGAAGCCAGCAAGATCCTCAAAAACCTGCCTAAACCGGAAAAGCGCTAGTTAAAAGGCGAGGTTCAAGGCTTTGCTTGAGAGGGTAGCGCCCGTCTGCGGGTCGATTTCGCAGGCCAGAGCCGCGATTCGCACGCCCGCAGCACGTGCTTGGCGCAACAGTACTCCATACTGGGGATCGATTTCATCGGCGGGCGCAAATGCGCTGCAGCCCTCGCGCTGAACGACGAACAAAAGCTCTGCCGTATGGCCCGCTTCCTTAAGGCGCATCAATTCGCGCAAATGCTTCTGGCCGCGTTCGCTGACCGCGTCGGGAAAGCGTGCGGTCGAGTTTTCTGCATAAGTTACATTTTTGACTTCAACGAAGTGCAGCGCTGCGCCCGAAGCGAAGTGCGCCTCGTCACGCGCCAACACCAGGTCGATGCGGCTTTCTTTGGAAATCTTGTGTTCGCGTTTGAGAAATTTGAATCCCT
Source organism: Pseudobdellovibrionaceae bacterium (assembly GCA_043782715.1). Taxonomy (GTDB): domain Bacteria; phylum Bdellovibrionota; class Bdellovibrionia; order Bdellovibrionales; family UBA1609; genus JALHOQ01. The sequence goes on from JAYWAE010000032.1 coordinate 1,575, forward strand.
TCCATCTCGGGATACGCTGTTCCCGCCACGCTTCCTCGGCCAGAAGGTTGGGCAACGAAGTATTCACCCCGGCCCAGCCCAAGGGAGTTTTAACAAAATGCAGGGTCGCCTTGAGTTTGCGCTCGGGGTTTTGATTCTCGCTCACGATGCACTCACTGCCGGCGAACAGACAGGTCTTCAGGCTTCCGGTGTTGGGTACGTGGGCGACGATGGTCGCGCCATCCAGTTTCACGTCCGCGAAGAAGCGTTTGTAGCGTTTGACGAATTCCGCCTGGCGAAGCGGCTCTTGAATGATCATTCCGGACCCTCTTTGTGCGCAGCGTAATTGAAGGCTAGGCCTTGGTGGCATGGACTTTTTCGACTGCCATGACTACAACCTGGGAGTACTCTACTCAAGAGGTAAATATGTCGGCGGCCGAGCTTCCGCGTAAGCGGAGTCCCAAACCCAGCTGGATCAAAATGCGCGCGCCCGCAGGCGAGCGCTATCTCGAAATCAAAGACTTGATGAAGGGTTTGAAATTGGCCACCGTCTGCCAGGAGGCGCAGTGCCCAAATATCGGCGAGTGCTGGGGCGGCGGGACCGCGACCATCATGTTGATGGGCGAAGTGTGCACGCGTGGCTGCCGCTTCTGCAACGTCAAGACCGGCAATCCGCGCGGTAAACTGGATCTCGAAGAGCCGCAAAAGGTCGCGCATGCGGTTGCGCAAATGAAAATGGATTACATCGTTTTGACCAGCGTCGACCGCGACGACCTGCCCGATGAGGGCTCGGCCCATTTTGCCAAGACCGTACGCCTGCTCAAAGAATTCGATCCGAAACTTCTAGTGGAAGTGCTGACGCCCGATTTCAAAGGCAACGAAGTTTTTGTTTCCTACATCGTCGATGCTAAACCAGATGTATTTGCTCACAACGTCGAAACGGTCGAGCGCCTGCAAAAACGCGTGCGCGATCCGCGCGCCGGCTATAAGCAATCGTTGCGCGTTTTGCAGTTCGTGAAAGAGCATGATTCTTCACGCTTCACCAAGACTTCGATCATGCTTGGCCTCGGCGAGGCCGACGACGAAGTGCGCGCCACCTTGCGCGACTTGCGTTCGGTGGGCTGCGACGTCGTGACATTTGGACAATATTTGCAGCCGCAAGCGCGGCATTTGCCGGTTGAGGCCTTCGTCACTCCTGAGAAATTCAAAGATTGGCAGACCGAGGCCGAAGGTATGGGATTTTTGTATGTAGCAAGCGGGCCCCTCGTGCGCAGTTCGTACCGCGCCGGGGAGTTCTTCATGAAGGGCATGATCGAGAAACGCAAGAAAGAGGCGGCGCTGTCCGCCTCTCCAATGGAAGGGAGCTACTAAATGGCAACTCAGAACGTGAAACTTCCCGATGTCGGAGAAGGCGTCACCGAAGGCGAATTGGTGCGCTGGCTGGTCAAGCCCGGCGACTCGGTAAAGGCCGATCAGCCGGTGGTGGAGTTGATGACCGACAAGGCGACGGTTGAGGTGCCGACTCCTTGGGCGGGGGTTGTTAAGGAGCTTAAGTTTAAAGAGGGTGATGTTATTCCCATTGAAACTGTCATTTTGATTTTGGAGACGGACGGGGCCGGGGCGAAGGCTCCGTCAGCTGGCGCTCCGGTGTCGGGAAGGGCGCCAACAGTATCAGCACCCGCTTCTGCATCAGCAACTGCATCTGCACCAGTTCAGTCCCAGTCTAAGAATGCGCCTGCGGCGCAGGCTGGCAATGGGGCGGGGATGGATGTGTATCCTCCTCCGGCTGGGGCGCATGTTTTGGCTACGCCGGCTACTCGCCGGTTGGCTCGGGAATCAGGGATTGATCTCAATCAGGTGCAGGGCACTGGAATGGCGGGGCGTGTGACTCGTGAAGATGTTGTTGGGGCACGTGGTGGCCCTGGGGCTATGGCGACTGGTGGAATGACGGCTCCTGCCGTTAGCAAAGCGCCAGTGATGCAAGTTCCGAAACCGGGGTTTACTTCTGTTCCGGGTGCTGCAGAGGAGCGCGTTCCCCTACGTGGTGTGCGCAAGAAAATTGCTGAGAACATGCAGATGGCCAAGCACATCATTCCGCATTTTACTCTCGTGGATGAAGCGCGCGTTGATGAGTTGGTGAAATTGCGCACACAAGCCAAAGCTTCGGCTGAAAAATATGGCGTGAAAATCACTTACTTGCCGTTTGTGATCAAAGCATTGATTGCCACATGCCGTGAGTTTCCGATGTTCAACGCCAGCATGGACGACGAGAAGAGTGAAATCGTTTACAAGAAATACTTCAATGTGGCGTTTGCCGCCGACACTCCCAACGGTTTGATGGTTCCCGTGATCAAAAACGCGGACTTCAAAACTGTTTTGCAGGTTTCGCAGGAGATCCAGCAACTCGCGGGCAAAGCTCGTGACGGTAAGCTTGCACTCGATGACATGAAGGGCGCTTCGATCACCGTGACCAACATCGGTTCGGTGGGTGGGCTGTACGCCACGCCGATCATCAATCATCCGGAAGTCGCGATTCTCGGCATGTACAAGATCGTCGACAAGCCCATCTGGACCGGCGAAAAATTCCGCCGCGCTCAAGTCATGAATTTCTCGATCACCTGCGATCACCGTCTGATCGACGGGGCCGTAGCTGCGAATTTCATGAAGTCTTTTATTGGTCGAATTGAAAATCCCAGCCAACTCATGCTGGACATGATCTAGGAGTTTGCACGTGGCCGCAGAAAAGTTCGATGTATGTGTGATCGGTTCGGGACCTGGCGGCTACGTGGCCGCCATTCGTGCGGCCCAGCTGGGTAAAAAAGTCTGTATCGTGGAACGGGACGCATTGGGCGGTGTTTGTTTGAACATCGGCTGTATCCCGTCGAAGGCCATGATCACGGCCGGCCACTTCATGCATCGCATGCAGCACGACGCGCCCACCATGGGCTTCGAGCTGCCGGCTGAAATCAAAGTCGACATGGCTAAAATGCAGGAGTGGAAGCAAGGCGTGTGCAGCAAAATGTCGGGCGGAGTCGCTCAACTCTTAAAGGGCAATACCGTGACTGTGTTCATGGGTGAGGCCAGTTTCAAGGATGCAAAAACGCTGACCGTAAAAGGCAAAGAGGGTACGCAGACGATCGAATCGGCTAACTACATTATCGCCACGGGCTCGAGTCCGATTGAAATTCCAGGGTTCGCGGTCGACGAAAAAGATATTCTCACCTCCACCGGTGCACTCGCCTTAGCCGAAAAAGTAAAACGTCTCGTCGTTATCGGTGGCGGCTATATCGGTCTCGAAATCGGCTCCTACATGAACAAATTCGGCACGCAAGTGACGGTCGTCGAAGCTTCTCCGGCATTGCTCAACGGCTTGGCCGATCCCGACTGCGTGCAAGTCGTGGCCCGCCGGCTCAAGAAAAGCGGAGTCGAAGTCCTACTCGGCGCCAAGGCGAAGGGTTTTAAAAAGAGCAAAGACGGTATGGACGTCAGTGTCGATATCGGCGGCAAAGAGACCGTTTTGAAAGCCGACAAAATTTTGATGACTGTCGGCCGCAAACCGAATTCGGACCAAATGAATTTGAAAGGTATCGGCCTCAAGATCGACGAAAAAGGATTCATCACGGTAAACGCCCAGCGCAAGACCAATTTGCCGGGCATCTATGCGATCGGTGACATCGCCTGCCAACCTATGCTGGCGCACAAAGCCAGCCATGAGGGCGTGCTCGTCGCCGAAGTCATCGGCGGCATCAACCGTGCTTACGACGCCAAAACCGTTCCCGCCGTCATCTTCGTCGATCCCGAAATCGCTTCGGCCGGTTTGATGGAAAGTGAGTGCAAAGCCAAAGGCATCACCGATCTAATGATCGGTAAATTCCCATTCGGCGCCAATGGCCGAGCGGTTTCGATGATGGAGACGGAAGGCTTCGTCAAGATCATCGCCGACGCCAAAACGCACATCGTGCTCGGCATTCACATCGTCGGCCCTGAAGCGAGCAACCTCATATCCGAAGCCGCGTTGGCCATCGAAATGGGCGCACGGCTCGAAGACATCGCCTTGACCATCCATCCTCACCCCACTTTAGGTGAAACCATGATGGAGGCGGCGGAAGCGGCCCTCGGACACGCCATACATATCATCCAAAGACCACTCACGGGCGCACGCCCTGGCAACGGACACCGGCTGAGCACATGAGAGTCGAAGACTGGGGGCTCATTGAGTATGAGCCCACCGTTGCCAAACAACTTTTATATGTAGAAGAAGTGAACGCCGGCGCGGAAGAATGCCTTGTCATGTGCACCCATCCGCCAGTGGTGACGCTTGGCCGCGGCAGCCAGCCGGACGACATCGCGGGTTGGAAGGGTTCCTTAGTTGAAAGCTCACGCGGCGGCCGCGCGACCTATCATGGACCAAGCCAGGTAGTAATCTATCCGATTGTCGATTTGAAGCGTGCGCGTGGAACGGGCAAAGTGATGAACCGCACGATCCATGTACCGAACGATGGTATTTCGTTCCCCGCCCGAGACATCCACGCCTACCTGCGAGCACTGGAAGAATTAACCGTGACCTCACTGCGCGAATGCGGATTGCAAAATCCAGAAGCGCGTACGTCGAATGTGGGTGGTGTTTCGCTAACCGGCGTATGGAGCGGCGATAAAAAAATCGCCTCGATCGGAATCGCCGTGCGCAAATGGATCACCTATCACGGCATCGCCGTGAATGTCTTGCACGACCCGCAAGCCTTTCGCGGTATCAATCCCTGCGGTTTTCAACCTGGCACAATGACGTCTCTCGAAGCCCAACTCGGCCGCAGCGTGAAGATCGGTGAAATTAAAGAGATCTTCGCCACGATTTTTCGCTCGGGGCTCAGTAGATTGGTGCCGGCGACGCAAATGTTTCAGAACTAATTTCGGTTGCTGCAGACGATCAACACACAAGAGCGAGCGCTTCAATTCGGACAAAGTCGCGGCTGGCTGGGACAGTCGCCGCTGTTGAGCCCAACAGCATTGAGAAATGCCGGTGTGCACATACGCGCGGCGCGTACGTCGTGAATCGCACCTTGGCCGCCGTTTAAAATATTGCCCAACTCCACATCGCTCAAAGCCTTCACAAGCGGCCAAAACTCCGCACGGCCGGTGCGGGAATGTACGACCTTCAATAGCGGTCCTAAGAGCCGGATGCCATGTGAATAGTCTTCATAATCGTAGCCGTGAACAGTCGCGAGCGGTTGCAGAGGAGCGCCGCCTGGCTTTTGCCAGCCGTAAATAGCCACCCGACCTGGCAGGCTGTCGAGTCGATTGGTGAGTACGACGTCTTTTTTGTGGCCCGCGATCAGTCCGCCGCGGCCCGCGCGTTGCGCCTCGAGTGTATTGTTGAATGCGATGTAGTTGCTGCCTAAGCGCATCGTGGAAGTGTGTTTGTACCAGTCTGTCGGTTGCGGAGTCATTTGCACGCCGGCTTGGGCGTAAATTTGGTCCACCAAAAAGGGAGTGGGTAGGGACATTCCCATCTCACTGGCCAAATACTGGGCGGCGTAGTTGGTCAGGGGGGTGCGCACGAAATCACGGTCGGTACCAATCGACAGGTAGTCGGGGGTGACCTGCATTTCGAGCTGTACGGCTTCTCCCTTCCACACCGCGGCCAGGCGCAGCGGCACTAAAGTGCGCAATCGGTCGGGAAGATTGCCGTTCAAAACTTCGTTCACCACTGCCCACTCGCGGGATGGCGAGGGATCGGGGTGATGCGCGTAGAACTGGGCGCTTGACCAAGCGGTCGCGCCTGCGCGAGCTGGGAGCCCGCAAGCTGCAGCGAACACATCGGCGTGCACCGCCACCAAACTCACTAGGCATAGGACTTTCAGTGCCATCGTAATTTCAGGCTAAGCGTTTGCAAACTGGATTTTCCATCCGGCCCGTCCTTATTCGCGACGAGCGCCTAGTCCAATCCTACAAAGGCAGGCGAGATTCTAGACATCCGGACAGGTGAGCTAGGCGCCTGCACGGGCGAGAATTAAGACATGAAAAACAACGCTGTGCTGAGAGCAATCGGATTGATTCTGGTCATAGTCGGCGCGGCATCATGCGCGCAAAAGCGTTTGACCAGGCCTTCCACCGGGGGAAATCCAACGACTGCAAACAAAGCCGCGGCGTGCAGTGATTGCAGCGCGGATTCTCTCGCTGCAGTTCGGAATATTGCCGCGCTGGGTTTGGATTGTTCGTTTAGCCCAGTAAGCATGCAGCGGGCATTCCGCTGTCAGGGACGATTGGGCGATTACCCGCTTCCCGTAGATATTTTTATTCCGCCCGGCCTAAGTACTTCGCAACCACTCGCCATCGCCTACCATCTGCATGGCTGGTGGCAAGCGGCGGCCGACAGTCCTTTCGTCGGCGTGAATGGAGACTACGGAAGTTTCTTGGCCGCAACCCAACTCAATTTGATTCTCGTCATCCCCGAAAGCCAGGGCAAAAACGCGACCTATGCTTCGGCGCTCGGCACGCCCGATCAGCTGAACCGGTTTTTGACACAAATCGAGGCGACACTTGCGAGTGCGGGAATAGCCAACGACGCGAACACCCCAAAGCTGTTGTCCGCGCACAGCGGGGCCTATGTGGAATTGGGTTTGATTGGCACTTGGGCCGCCGCGGGCTTGATCCCGCGCCTGCAATCGCTCAAAGGAACTGCACTGCTCGACTCGGCCTACGGTTATCGCAGCGGATTGGTTTCACTCATGGACGTGATGTGCCACGGCTCCAAAGTCACTTACATGCTGACGTACAACCCAAATGACGGCAGCACCGCGAAGCGCGACACCAATCGGCGCATCGCGGGAGAGTTACGTGGCAGTCATCCGTGCGCCGGTGCAAACGTGCTGGAACTGCCCGACAGCGGCACGCTGCACGTCGAATTCCCGCGCCGCCACTTAAGCGATTTTTTTAACCAAACTCTACGTTAGAATTCGACGTCTTTGCAGCAGCGAAAGCCTTCTTGATAAAACGAGTGCTTGTCGGTGGCGAAATCGTTGAAGTGCTCATAGGGCTGCCGCACGCGGCAATCGTCGGGATAGCCACTACGAATCACAAAAAACGAACCCTTGCGCTCCGTGTGATCGGTGTGGCCGGAAGAATCGGCCAAGCCACCGGGCGTCTGCGGAAAATTGACCACTTCGGCGACGTTGCCGTGCATGTCGTAGACTTGGTTCGCCGAAGCACAAGCGGCCTTCATGCCCGCCGGCCAAGTGTGCGAGCCGCAATTGTTGTAATCTGAATTTGTTTGTTGGCAAGCCGGCGATTTGCCAATGGCGGTGTAATACTGTCCGGTGCGGCCCTGAAGACGCGGGTCGAGCTCGGGATCGTGGGGATTGAAAATGGCACAGAACTCGCTTGATACGTGACCCTTTCTCTCCGGCGACCAGTCGAAGGCCCAAACTTTTTCACGCTGTGAATTGTAAACTGCGCGGCGCTCTTGCAGCGATTCTAAATTGAAAAGATACGGGTTGCTGTCATCCATGTGGCCGGCGCAGCCGCCTTCCCACTCATGTGAATTGCAAACGCGCTTGCCCATGGCCAAGCAGGCTTGACGGGCGAAGGAGGCAGGCGCCCACACGATCGGGTATTCGCACGGCAAATCGGGGAATTCGAACTGGTCGATGCAAACCTTCGCCGAAGCAATCGACTGGCCAGGGCCAGCCGGAATCGGTGACATCCATTTGGCCCCGCAGATTTTTTCAAACTGAGAGTTGGCCCGGATCACGCCGGTTTTTAGCACTTTGTTGATGCAGGATTGCCGGCTTGCCGGGTGGACGGCGGCGTGAATACCGAATATCTCGTTTGCATCTTCGGTACCGATATTGCGGGTGGCCTCGGAGTTGAGCAAAAGATGCGTGAGAGTCTGCGCACCGTTCCCAGTTAACCCGTGCCCGGCGATCACCTTCTGCGCGAATTCAGCACTTTCTTTGGCATAGGAAGTGGCGGAGAAAATGGCGAACAGAAACAGAATGGCGGTGACTGGCTTCATGGTCTTGAGCTCCTGTGGGGCCTAAGTGGCGATGTTTGACCCAATATGTCATAAAAAATGACTCGGTGGTCAATGAAAATAGTCGTAAAGGTTAACATTTGATATGCGATGCGTCTTTTGTTAGAGCGAGATGCGTCATTTATCGGAATAGGTTCGTCTTTTTTAATTCGCGGAGGAATTCAGTGGAACGTTTGCTCCTGTCCGTTGTCGTGCTTTTATCTACGTCCGTCTGGGCAAATGACCTCGAAGCCATCCCCGACAAGGACTGGATAACCGCCCCCAATGTCGTGGATTTTCAGCCCTTCGTAGAGAGCAGTGAGCCCGTCCCGTTGGGTGCTTCTGGGAAAACGGTAACCTTGGTGAATCTCAACCGGTTCATCAACCGCTGGTACCTGGTTAGGATGCAGGATCACGATAAATATATTTTGTTTAATATTGAAAACCCCCGGGCGGCCAGTCAACGTTTGGCCTTAAATGCACGCGGCCAGTTGCTGTTGCTAAGCCACGGTCACGAAGAGATTTGCCCCGTGCTTGGCAAGGGTACGGCCGATGCGGAGATTTTTGCCGCCGCGGCCGTGAAGGATCCCTACGTTTCCTTGTGTGCAGGCCGGCTTTGGTTGCGCCAAGCCGCCGGCGGACGGCAGGACAAGATCAATTGGACGGCGATTAAGCCGGCGGAACTCTTCTCGTCCGCGCCTGCGTTTTCCACCACAACCGAAGCGGCTTTGCCTCCACCTGATGCGCTCATAGCCAAGGCTGAAGTTCTCGCCAAATCCGGAAACGGTTTTGCGCTTGACGCCGATGCAAAAGGTTTAACTGCGGGACACTGGTACAAAGCCGTCCATTTCCCCGGCGTTTACGTCAGTGCCATTCGCGCTGGCTTGGTGGCGCCCGAAATCCTCAGGAACCATCCGAGCCAAGGTGAAGACGTGGTCAATCTCATGGCCATCGATTTGGATGAATACCGGTTTGGCTGGAACAACGGGACTGAGCATCCCGGCGTTGGCTGGTCCTCGCGAGCGCAGGGCAAGGGCGGCGCCGGCCCCGACGGCTTTGGCAACTTGGCTCCACTCACCTTTCCCGGCGTAGTGAGCCCCGATGAAGTCGCGCGCACGGTCGGTGTTTTCACCGGTGGCTTTCAGCGCCACCATTCCGCTTTTAAATTCGGCCCGTTTCACGACATCAATCGCAGCAGTCACTATGGCTTTATGGAGAAAGGCGTATTGATGAGCACGTTGATCCCCAACCTGGCCTCGTTCATCATCTACGCGGACGGCCAGATCGATCTCAAAACCTGGCACCTCGCCGACAATGCCCGCCTGAACACCATGAGCGACGTTCGGCAAAACGGCCTTCCGATGATCGAACCCGGTGCCGGCGATAAAGGCGTGGTCAACCCACTCGTCAACAACTGGGGCAGCGGCAACTGGTCGGGGAGTGGCGATAAAAAGCTAAAAACCCCGCGCACGGCGGCCTGCCTAGTCGAAGCCTCAGGTAAACGGTATTTGTTGATGACTTACTTCGCCAGCCACACTCCGGCCGGCATGGTGCCCGTGCTCCTGGCCTACGGCTGTAAGTATGCCATCCATCTCGATATGAACCAGCCGGTGTTTGCCTACTCGGCGTTCTTTACTCCACATGGCGATGGCGGTTTTTCAGTCGAGCATCTGTCCACGTCGATGGCACCGGATACCGTGTTGAACGGCATGCAGGCGCCGCGCTGGTTGTTGACGCCCACGTACCGGGATTTCTTTTACGTTATGAAGAAGTAAGGAGATCTTCCTCGCACGCGGCTGCGGGTTCTTTGAGCGACCGGGCCAGGTCCAGCAGCCCCGAGAGCCCGAGGGCGCGTAAAGCGCGCTCGCTGAGACGGCGCTGCGAGAGTACCCGGCGTTCGAGATTGGTGGAATAGACGGTTGCCATCCCGACCGCGCGCACGCCCGTCACCAGCGCCGCACCTTCCGCGGGGTGACCGGCCGCGACCAGCCACGCGCCGGCGAATTCCAAAACACTGACGCCCACCTGCGCACCCCAAGCCCGGTAGTCGGGTCCGTAGCGGAAGCAGCCAATGAGCGGCAATTTGACGTGCGTGGCTTCAATGGTGTCACCGTTGTCCACAGCCGGATTGGTGACGTGAAGCAAAACGTCGAACATCAGTCCGATGTCAAAGGAGAGGCCACCGCGCTTTTTCGACTGTTTATCATAAACAAATCGTATGTAGCCTTCCTGCTTTTTGAAATCGACGCCGAGATCGATCGAAAGGCTGCGCCCAAGAACGGTTCCCAGCCCGCCGAGTGTGGTGTTGAAAATTGCGCCGCCGACAAACGTCAATCCTAGGCCATTGGCGCGGGCGATCTCGGTGCTGTTGGCCCAAAAGTTGTCGACCAGTGACGTAACCGTGGATTCGACAAACGCGATGCTTTCAGGCGAGAGGCCTTGCGGTTCAGACCGCCATTGCACTGGACTCGCGCCGGTTAAATCGCCGGCGACGGAGGCACCGTCCGTAATTTTGTTTTTCAGCGCCATCACTTTGTTTTTCACCCAGCGGATACCGGATTTGAGGCCAGGCTTAGTCAAACCCGACGCCAATTTGGTGATTAGAAATTTGCGCTTCACGTAGAAGGAATGCTGCTCGGCTGGCGTCAGGGCCTGAAAAGCGGCGAGCTGCGCTGGATCCGAGGGAAGGCCGGGCAATATGATTTCAATTCCGCTCTGCAGATCGACGACGTTGTAGCCGCTGTCTGCGGCCCGTGCACTCAAGGTGAGTGTTGCGGAGAGTGCGGCCGCTACGAGCCAAAGCAAGTGCCGCTTCATTTGTTCAACCACCCAAGCTGCGCCGCACTTGGCGGTTCATCTTCTGCACGTCCCACAGCATTTTGATCGGGTCGATGAAAGGATTCACGGTTGAACGGGCATCGTCCTTCCACTGCACGGGGATTTGCTGGATGGGCAGGCCGAGCCGCGCGGCCATGAGCAGAAGTTCAATATCAAAAGCGAAGCCGTTGACCGTGGCGCGCGGGAATAGTTCGTCCACTGCGTGGCGGGTGAACATTTTAAATCCGCATTGCGTGTCATGGATGCCGTTCAGGCCGTAGGTGCGCAGAACCGTGCCGATCGCGCTTTGAAAAATTGCGCTCATCGCCCGGCGGTGTATCGCCTTGTCGGCGACGGTGCTGAGTTGGCTGTCGTAGCGGTCGCCGATCATGACGTCGCGGCCACTGCCCTCTGCCACTAAACTTAAAAAGTGATAAATCTCGGGGAGTGGTGTGGACAAATCGGTATCCATAAATAAGACGTAGTCGCCGCGCGCCGCAAGCATGCCCTGACGAACGGCGTATCCCTTTCCGCGCTGAACGTTATGCGCGGAAAGCACAAAGCGCGGGTCGCCGCCGATTGCCTCGCGGGCTACCTCCACGGTGTTGTCGGGCGATTTTTCAATGCGCACCAGGATCTCGACATTGAATGGGAAGGTGTCAAAAAAGGCTTTGATTTGCGCAATCGAGACCCCGATGCGCTGGGCCTCGCGATAAGCCGGAACGATCACCGACAAAGTGGGGTGGTCTGAGTGGGGGGTCTGAAGACTCAAAGATTTCCGGTAATATTCAGGTAGAGCGGGGTAGGCTGAGAGCCAACCCTGAACTTTCAGAGACTGCTCGCATGGACCCTGTTCAGTTACGCTAGTAGGCTTCGTAACCCGGTCCGCCCCGGCTTCCGCGAAGGAGCCCTGGAGCGCCCCGAGAGTTATTAAAAAATGTAGTAAATACATAAGTTTGTGATTCATACGCATCCGTTTTTTAGGTCGAATTGACCCTGTATGTCATATTTATTTCGCACTTTGTCAATTCGATTCATAAACAGCTTGTATCGCAATGCGCTATTTGTTACTGATCTGGCGCGTTAATAATCCAATCACAAGGGCAGATCATGAAGTCAATTTCGATGGTTTTACTTTCTCTTTTGTCCAGTATTTCGGTTTCGGTTTCGGCGGCGGCGCTGGAATCCATTCCCGATTCCAATTGGAAGACAGCTAAGGACGTAATTTCTTTTCAACCCTACGCCGTCGCCCAGGGGCCCATTCGGTTCCTGAACTCGGATCAAAAAGTCACACTCACCAACCTCAACAAATTTGTGAACACTTGGTTCATTTTGCAGGTCACTCCCGGCAACAGTTGGTGGAAGCCGCGCATCTTCAATCTTGAAAGTGCGGCTCCGCTCAATCAAGAAATCTACCTCACGGCCCAAGGCGATCTGGCGGTGAAATCGAAGTCCGGCGAAGCCGTCGTTTGCAAAGTGATGAATGAAGATGGTTGGAGCGGGCCGCTTTTTGACGGCGCCGGTGGTGATCCTTATGTCGCGCTTTGTGAGGGTCGTCTTTATTTGCGCAACCAGCAAGCTGGGCACAAGGATGCAATCGCATGGGGCTCCACTGTACTCCGCGATGTGCTCGGCAATGTCGGTGACGACATCGTCAATGGCGTTAAAGAAAACCTCTATAACGGCAAGTATTTTGAGGCCGGCCAGGAGCAGGCCGATTCAGGCGGCAAAGTGCGCGATGAAGGTGGCCCGAATGCGGCGCAGGTCTCGGCCAATGTCGAGATCGCTCAGAGCGGTATCGGCTTTGATTTGGACGGCACAAACGGTGCGCTGAAAGTGGGCGAGTGGTATCGGTCGCGGAATTTTGCCGGCGTTTTCTTGAGTGTCATGAAGGCCAAATACGTAGCGCCAGAAATTCTAAAATCCTATCCCGACCGCGTGAATCCTCTAGATGTCAGCGGCAAAGGCGAGAGCGAGGCGCTGGTCAACTCGATCGCGATCGACCTCGAACTCTATCGCTTCGGTTGGAACAACGGCACCGAGCATCCCGGCGTGGGCTGGTCTTCACGCGCGCTTAAGGAATTCGGTCCTGGCCCAGATGGTTTTGCCGATCTCTCTCCGTTGACCTTCCCCGGCGTGGTGACACCCGTTTTGCTCAGCCGCACGGTCGGCGTTCTGACCGGCGGATTTCAACGGCGCCACTCTGCTTTCAAGGGCGGACCTCTCTCGACGATCAATCGTGGCAGCCACTACGGCTTTATGGAAAAAGGCGTGCTGATGAGCACGATCGTGCCCAACCTAGCGACCTTCATCGTCAACTTGGATGGCTCAATCGATCTCAAAACCTGGGCTGAAGCTGACAATGAACGCCTTGCCTCCATGCGCGACATTCGCCAAAACGGCGTGGCGCTGATCGAGACCGATCCCGCGACCGGCAAAGGTATTCCTGGCCCGCTAGTCAAAGATTGGGTGGGCGGCAACTGGTCGGGAAGTGCGGCTGTTGAGCTGAAGACTCCGCGCACTTCCATGTGCATTGCGGAACGCGACGGCAAACGCTACTTGATCGTCAGCTATTTTTCCACTCATACGCCCAATGGCATGGCCCGCGTGTTACAAGCCTATGGCTGCAAATACGCGGTGCACATGGATATGAACTCGCCGCAGTTCGCCTACAGCGCGTTTTTCACGGCCACGCCTGACGGAGATTTCAACATCGAACATCTTTCGAATTCGATGAACGATGACGTATTTGTCAACGGCAAGAAGGCTCCGCGTTCGTTGCTGACTCCGACGTACAAAGACTTCTTTTACGTGATGAAGCGCTAACCTATTTGTAGTGCCATTCTTTGGCTTTGAGTTTGGCCAGGCGGACGCGCAGTAGATTGACGGCGTCCGCCTTCCATTTCTCCAGCGCCGTTCGCGCAGTCGAAGCAACCGCGATTTCAGATAAACTCTTTTCAACGGTAGAGAGAGTTTTGTTTACCGTACTGCCGAATTGCACTTCGTCTTGCGTGCGCAGCGAGGCGAGTTCGGTTGCGGCGTCGGCATTCTCGGCGCGCGCATTGGCCAAATAAAAAGACTCCGGCTTTGCTTCTTCGACCACGCGCATGAGCTTGTCGGCGAGTTGAATCCCGGCCACATCTTTATCGGCCGCACGGGCTTGGTCGCGCAGGCCGGCGTAGACCAGCAGCACTTGCGACATGGAGAGTCCAGCCGTGACGTGGGCACGCGCATGCACCTGTGAGTACACGCAGTCGAGCGCGGATTGCTTGGCGCCGCAGACTTTTGCCATATTGTCTTCGAGCTGATCCTTCAATTTTTTATGCGTGCACGCTTCGGTCTGCACTTGCGCCATGTAAAGTGCGGCTGGACTCTGCAGGCGAGTTTGATCGACAGGAGTTCCTTGCTTCTTTCCCTCGGCGACGATTTCGGCGGTCGTGCGTGCGGTCTCATTGGCACAGCTCGCGCGCAGGCTCTCAAAGACCGTGGGTGCAGCGGCGTTTGCAACCGCGCAACCGAACACCAAGCAACAGGCTATTAAGCCGGCATTTGAATTCACAATTCGACCACTCGAATACATGGCGTAGCTCCTGCAGCGGCGTTTTTCCCGCGCACAAAGTGAAATCTAGATTAATTTTATCACTGAGTGGCGCGCGGGCGACGGAAATCCCGCCACCTGGCCTTCGGGACTACTTTTTGTCGATGGTGATCGCGAACTTCTTTACGCCGCCGGTTTTGATGGCATCGATGATGCTGACGACTTTGCCATGACTAACGTCTTTGTCGGCCGAAATGATGGCCTGGACGTCGGGCCGTTTGGCGGCCAGTTGTTTGGCGTAAGCGGTGATGGCTTCGTCGGTGGTGGCCTTGCCGTTCAGCCCCAGCACACCTGCGGCGCTGATGGTCACTGTCAATTCGCTCGGCGTGGTGTCTTCACCGCTACCGGCTTTGGGCAAATTGACGTTGATTGATGGTTTCATGATGAACGGAGTGGTGACCATGAAGATGATGAGCACGACCAGAATGATATCCACGAATGGGACAATGTTGATATCCGCTATGGGCCCGTCGTCGTCACCGCTGATTTTCGAAGCCACGGTTAGCCTTTCTTTCCGCCGCCGCCGGATTTAGCGTAGGCGAGGCAGAGTTCTTTGGCGCTCTCTAGGCTCTGTAGAATGCCCTTTACTTGTTTTTGAAAGTAATTGTAAGCGATGACCGCCGGGATGGCGACCATCAGACCGATGGCGGTGGCGACTAGGGCTTTCGAGATCCCGAGCATCACCGCCGTGGCGTCGCCTTGCGATTGCGCCATTCCGCGGAAGGCGTCCATGATACCGAACACCGTTCCGAGCAGTCCGATAAACGGGGCGTTCGACCCAACCGTGGCCAAAAATCCGAGGTATTTTTCCAGCGATGGGCGCTCGTTCAGCGCGTTGGCCGAAAAGATTTCTTCCAGTCCGCTCTGTCCATGTTCGCGTACGTGGCGCAGACCGTAAGAAAGTGCGCGGCCCTCGACGGCATTGCGGTTTTTCGCGATGTCCTCGAGGTCATGCAAATTGTTCGTCTGCATGATCTCGCGTAGGCGCTCGGCGACTTTGATGCTTTCGCGTTTGATGCGTCCGATTGTGAAAAAGCGCTCAAGAATAAATGCCAGCGAGAGGATGCTGAGCAAAACCAGAAGCCATAGGGTCACTTCATGGGCCACTTGCGCGATCGCGAAAAAATTGTCGGTCATTGTCATGGGAAGGCCTCCGGAAGAACCGTGACGCTCTAAACGCGACACAGCGGTATGAAATGAAATTATCTCTGGAGCCTCGAATCACCGTCAAGGTAGGATTCGCTCTATGCCGCGCTTGGTTTTTATTATGCTCTCCATTATCCCGCTCGCCGCCTTCACCGGCTGTGAGTTGCATCGCTCGAGCCAGCCTTCAGTCCTTGTGATTGCGGTCGAGGGCCTAGGCTTCGACAGCGTGAACTGTGACGCCGATGAAAATGAGGACCAAACGCAAGCGGGACTACGCGTATTTTGCCAAGAGGCCGTGCGTTTTTCGCATGCCTATACCACCTCACCGATGAGTCAGGCCGGTATGGCGACTTTAATGACGGGGCTTTACCCAATCGATCACGGCGTGCATCACAACGGTGCCGACTTTCTATCCGGCAAATTCAAAACTTTGGCCGAGGGTGCCTTGAGTAAGGGCTACCGCACACTCTTCGTTTCCGGCGGGGTTCCGATCTGGCGAAAGTCGGGTCTAGCTCAGGGGTTCGAAGTTTTCGACGACACCATGGACCTCGGGTTGGGTACCTACTACAGGCCGGCCGAGGAAGTGGTGAAACTCGCATCCAACTGGCTCGAACAAAATGAAAGCGCACCGACACTGGTGGTGTTGTTTCTCAGCGATTTGCAATTTCCCCAAGTGGCAACGCACACGCGCGACGGTGAAGTACGTGAGAAAAGCCGCGAAGGTCAGCTGGCGGAGATTGGCGAATCGCTCGGCACGCTCATTCACTGGCTGAAGGCGCGCAAGCGCTGGAACTCCACGCATGTCGTGCTCACGGGGCTCAATTCTTTGCAACGGCGTGAGAATGACAGTGAACCCAGCCCGCTCTCGTTGCGCTCCACCAGCGTGCAGGTCACTTTGTTCATCAAGCCGGCGCGCAAAGAACAGGACAATCAAATTCAATGGGCCATTGATCGCAACGTCAGTCTGGCCGACGTCGGGCGCACGATGTTCAATTGGCTCGGTCTCGAACCGCAACCGGGCTCGATTCCAGAACTGGCGACGGAGAGTCTCAACAAAGCGCTCACCCATAGCGAGCCCGATTGGCGCGCCGATCGCTTGGTCGCCAGTGAGTCGGCGTGGCCCGACTGGCTTGAAGGCTCGGGCCTGCGCTGGGCCGTGCGGCAGAATCAATTTCTCTATGTTTACGACACCCACCCGTTGATCTTCAACACTCTCACGGATCGCATGGAGAGTTTACCGCTCAAGAAAAACGATCCGCTGTGGACCTCCCTCAACACGCAAGTCATGGGGATGCTCAACCGCACCAAAACCGCACGTTGGCCGGGGATGCACCACCATTGGATCGAACAGGTCGAAATCGCGCGCGAACTCTGGCGCAGTGGAACGGGTACGCGCCATCCGCATGGCGATGAGCCTTGGGCACGCTGGTACCTGCGCCGAGCGGTCAGCGAACGCGATTGGAAAGAAGTCAAACGCTTGGCGCAAGAGTCGGGCGATCCCATCGGTGCCTTCGTGGCCGCGCGTAATCTCGGAGAAAGTCCTCCGCTGCCGCGCAACCCGTGCGTAAGGCTTGTGCTCGGAGCCCGCGGCGACAAGGAATCATTGAAGTCCGAGTGCGAGGACGAACTTCTCTTGGATCTGCACGCTTGGCAAACGGCAGGTGACGATGAACGATTGCTGGCGCAGGAGCGCTTTATGCGTCTCTACCAAACCGAATTGATGGATCAGCAAATCGGCCGCATGAATTTTCTCGGGGATCTGCGCTGGGACGTGGATCGCGAAAAACCGGAAGGTCCGAAGGCGGTCGACTATCTTTTGACTTTGAAGGAGCTCGAACCGCTGGCGCGGAAAACCTCAAGCCTTTTGAGCGGGAAAGACATCGCTTTCTAAACCGGTGCGTTTTTTCAATTTAAACGCAATTCCGTACAACACGTCATCCGCGACCGCGCGCACGTCCGGCTTCCAGCCCGGGCGCGTAAGTGTGCAAAGTTGAACGCCCTTGGGCTTGATCATACCGATAACTTCCATCCACTCATCCATCACTTCGGGAGCGGTGTTGGAGCCTTCCCCTTCGACGAAAAGCGCTTGTACCACGCAATCCTTGAGCTTGCGTACGCCGGAGAGAAATTTCGCCATGTTGATGCGCACGAGCGGATCGTTGATTTTTTGCATGAGCAGGTCGTTGCCGGCGTCTACTTTGACGACGCGCTCATCGAGCAGATTCAGGCCGGCTACGACCTTTTTGCTGTCGAGATGCGCACCGTTCGTCAAGATAACTAATTTTTTTCCGGGCAAGTGACCATCGCGCAATTCCACC
>JAYWAE010000033.1:0-7393 GCA_043782715.1 Pseudobdellovibrionaceae bacterium
ACCTAGCTATCCGATGATGTAAGATTTCAAATTCTAAATTTAGCCTAGGTCTCATCAGGGCGCCTCAGGTATTGTCTACAAGGTACAACGTGATGGCAGTGACCGGCTCCCCGTGATTTAGAGAGTCATGAACTTAGCACTTCCGATGTTTGATACTGCTTCTTAAACTCTCTTTCAAACTCTTTCGGAGTTTTTCCCTTCAATGAGCGGTGCGGCCTAAACTCGTTGTACATATTGCGCCAGTCAGGGAAGGGAAGCTCGAAACGTGCCGTTGCAGCCCGCATTGGCCGAGGCTCTTTTAGAGTTCATTGATCGAAGGGACATCAAGCCTAACGAGCTGATATTCTCAAGTGGGCGCAGCACGCCAATGGACCACAACAATTTCAAGAACAGGTATTTTAAGCGAGACCTTGTCGCTTGGGGTGGAACGAAGATCGTATTTCATGGTCTCCGCCATACTGCCGCAACGTTGATGCTCGACGCTGGGGTCGATATTCGCACGGTTCAGGAAGTACTCGGTCATAAGGATTTACAGACGACGATGCGGTATGTTCATGCGATTGGAAAAAACGTCGGGCGTGCCTCTTTGTCGTTCTCGGTCCGGCCTGCGGTCGTCAAGGATGACCAGCCCACGGACCCCTTTCGTCCATCGACTCAGGCCTCAAAACCGAAGCTTGCGCTTGTAAAAGGCGCATGATTTGACGCTGGTGAGTTGAGCTGGATGTAGAAGATCATCGCTAAAGCTGTGGCAAAAATGTGGCAAAATCTGTAACTCCCTGTCGAGAAATGTTGGATCGCCGTTGGCAGCCGTCTTTAAAGGGTTGAATCTCTAAGTAAATTTTGAAGAGTAGAGTGGAGCCGATGATCCGGGTTGAACGGACGACCTACGCATTACGAATGCGTTGCTCTACCAACTGAGCTACATCGGCTTACTTGTGACCCAAGCTATCCTTCGCGGCTTGATCAATCAAGTGCTTCGACTCATGGCCCCCGAGCATTTTGTCGACCAGGGCGTGGCCGACGTAGATGGCGGGGGTCAGGCCGACTGCGGCGATCAGTTTGACGAAGTAATTGGTCACGCACATCATCATGTATTGGTTGAAGCTGATCGGTTGGGCGGTCATGCCGAGCACGCTAGGCAGGTAGAAGGCGATGCCGAGGATAACCCAGGTGTCGATCACCTGTGAGACGACTGTCGACCCGGTGGAGCGCAGCCACAGCATGCGACCTTTGGTGCGGGCGCGTACTGCCCAGAATACGAAGACATCTACGCCTTGGCTGAGTAAGAAAGCGATCAGGCTGGCCACCGTGATCCACAGCGACTGGCCAAAGACCACGTTGAACTGCTGATCGTTGACTGGAGAAAAACTGGCGGCCGGGATCTGCATGCCAATATAAATAATCACGAACATGTAGGCGATCAGGCCCGCCGTAAATAGGCTGAGATTGCGCACGCCGGTCTTGCCGAAGTATTCGTTCACCAAATCCGAGGTCACGAAAACGATCGGCCAGGCGATCACACCCAGAGTCATGGTTAATGGACCAATGCCGAAGATGCTGAACTGGAACAGTTTGCCGCCGATGATTTCAGCCAGCAGGGCATTGGTGATAAAAATGCCGGCCAAAATCAAATAGACAAATTCGCGGCGCTGGTTGGTCTGCATGTGCCGAAGTTAACATAGTCACGGCGCGAGTCCAGTGCTAGGTTTTATGAACCATATGGAGGTTCAAAATATGAAAGCACTCGTTTTTGCTCTCTTGCTCGCCGGTGGATTTGTCCAGGCCGAAGAAAAAACCTGCCAACTGCATGGCATGCACTGTTCCGGCTGCACCGAAATGGTGGAAGGCAAAGTTTGCGGTGACGGCAAGATGTACACCACCTGCAAAGCCAAAATAACCGACGCGAAAAAAGAAATGGGTGAGATTCACCTCGTGACGAAAGATCCTAAAACCAAAATCGACGAGAAAGTCTTGAAGGCTGCGGTAAAAGACGCGGGCTACACCTTTAAGTCTTGCGGCGATGCTGGCAAAGGTAAGGGCTAAACTCACTGTTTCAGAATGGTATGGCAGTTCTCAAACTGAGGCGCGAGACGAGTATCACTCGAATCCGCTTCAAGTTGGGATGGCGGATACCGATAAGAGTCCAGTATGGCAAGACGACGACTTTTGCTGATGTGGATTGTGCTGAGCGCCGGTGTGGTGGGCTCATTCCAAAACTGCAGTAAGACTGGGTTCAAGGCTGCGGGCGATAGCACGCTGTCTTCTCAGTGCCAGGCGGCAATCAAAAAAGCCGCACCCGATTTCAAACTGAGTCCTGGTGAATTGAAATGCTCGGACTTCAACGAGTACACCTGCGAACGCCGGGTTTTCAGCCCTGACGTGGCGGATATGGTTCATCAACTCAAAGAGTGCCTGCCCGGCGACCAAATCTGTGTCGACGTGACCGTGCGCCAGTTCAATACCGAGGCCGGCCGCAAATCCAGTGAGGACCCGGCCGACTTTGCTCCGGGCGGACAATTCAACAACCAAGACGTCAACTGCTCGCATCGCATGGTGTATCGCGGGGTCCCGTTGTTCGATGGCCGGGCCGACAGCCTGGAAGAAGCTTTGGCGCAGGCGATGGCCGCTTGCGAGAAAACGATGGTGGGCCAGTGAACATCATGATATCTTGCATTTGTTTGTGCGCCGGAATTTTATCGCTGCAGGTGCATGCGCACTCGCGTTTCAACCCAGCCGGCAATATTCCCGGCCGCGACGCCAACGCCGGCCACAAGACCGGGCCCTGCGGCGGCATCGCGCGCACCACGATGCCCAAGCAACTGACTTCTGGCGCGCAGGTGCGGGTGGATTGGCAAGAGACCATTCAGCATCCCGGCCGCTATGAATTTTACTTTTCGCCAGCAGGTGATGCGAACTTCGTCAAAATCGGGGAAGTGATCGACAATCAAGACGGCACCACGGACCTGCCGCATAATTTCAGCACCATGCTCACGGTGCCATCGGGTACGTGCACGGATTGTACGTTGCAAATGATTCAGGTGATGACCGAGAACAATCCGCCGACGCTGTACTACTCGTGCGCCGACGTGCAGGTGTCTAGCGCACCAACTCCGGCGCCGAATCCATTGCCAACGCCTTCACCTTCGCCGGGCCCTTCGCCAAGCCCGAGTAATTGTCATTGACCGCGAGTAGCAGCTCAGGCGTGGTGCTGGCGATGGCCACGTAGACGAGCGCGAACAAACCTAATATAAAAACAAGTTGTTTGGCAGGCTCAAGCCACGTTTGAGTCATGACCTACTCCTTGGTGGGGACGTCCGCCGCGGTGGCGCAGGGACTTCCAGCGTCTGAGTTGGCGGCGGGTCCGTTCATTCAAGCGCCGGCTGACCTCGCGCAGGTGCAGTCCTTCGGCCGTGGCGAAGAAGTGGCCGGCGGCGGACATGATGCGAATGGTGGCGGTGAGCACTTTGTTTTTGCGTCTAAATACGGCGTGTAGAGTCGAACCGCGCGGTGCCTGGGTGGACAACTCGTGGATCTTTTCATCGAGAAAGTTTTCCGTGAACGGGGTTGGGTGGAAGCCTTGATACTGGATTAGAACTTCATTCATTGACGTCCTCCTGCTCATCCGGACACCACCTTTGTGTGGGGTCTCTATTCGTCCAATTTACTCTCCGTGCATGAAAGCCGGATGAACTCGGCGTGAATGTTCTTTTCATCTGAAGCCCTTGTGTCGAAATGCCTCACACCCCTGCAAATGACGTAAACGATTGAAAATCCCCGGCTTCTAGTGGGCCTCGTGACGGCTTCCCATATTTTTACAAAGTAAAATGAAAGGTTTTCTAATCTATTGTTTTATAAGGGTTTTTACCGTTATGTTGGCTGTGAGATATGGAAACTAAAGCACTTGAACGCCCCACCATTAGCTCCTATTCGGATCCCGCGGAATTTGTTCGCGATATGATCCAATACCGTAAGAAAACGGAACGCAGCTTCAGCGTGCACCGGGCTACGCGAGCGTTGCGCCGGGTTTCACCGGCGCTGGTTTCACTGGTCGTACAGAAGAAACGCAAGCTCACTCTGGATCGCGCCGATGAATTCGCGCGCCTGCTCGACTTGAACGCGAGCGAGAAGTACTTCTTCCGCAATTGGGTGGGACAAATGTCCGGCAAGGATTTCTTAGAGGATCAGCCCAAAGCGGAACAGTCGCGCAAGATGGCAAACGTGAGCATCTTGAATGACTGGATCAATTTATATGTCAAAGATCTCTTTCTGATCCCAAGGATTCAAAAAGATCCGCGTTTAGTGGACCAACAGCTGCGCCAAGTGACGACGTCGCGCCGGATTTCGAAAGCGATGGACTTTCTGCTGCGCGAGGGCCACTTGCGCCGCACGCTCGACGGCAATGTGGTGATCGAGACCAATCTCTCCGTGACCGATCCCGGAGTGCCGTCGCGCAAGATTCGCCAGTTTCATAAAGGAGCTTTGGGGCTGGCGAAGCAGGCGCTTGACCTCTATCCAGTCAACGAGCGGATGGCCAATACGTTTCTTGTCGCTTTGGATGAAAAGCGCCATGGCGAGTTGCTCGAACTCATGAAGGAGTTTACGGAGCGCCTGCAGGATTTCGCCGCCGTGCATGTCGAGAACCCGGACCGCCTCTATCAACTGCTAATTAATCTGAGTCCCGTGGGAGGGAAGTTAGAATGAGAAACTGGATCCTTCTGCCGGTGCTGCTGATCGCGAGCGCTGGGCACGCCAATAGTTTTGTCGGCAATGGCGGTAACAAAGGTGATGTCGAACTTGCCGTGACGCTGATGCAGATTCAGGAGACGTTCAACGTCATAAAGTCGCAAGCCGGAGCGGAGAGTGAGTTTTTGTGCGTGTGCAACCGCGCCTATGAACGCAGTCCGCTGTGCGAGCCTTTGAAGGCGCTCGACGACGGGCAGTCTAAATATTGTGGCGAAGCTTTGATCCAGATGGCCCCGGCGATTTTGCAGTTAGCGAGCGATCGCCGCCGGGTGCATGTGCGTTGGACCGAGGACGCGATTGAGGTGATCGAAAATGGCGAGCGGCGTGCGGCCGATGCCGTCGCGAATCCCAAATCGGGCGAAATCACGGTCAATCAACCGGCGTTTCGTGCGATGCGGCCGGCGGAGCGGGTGTTTTTGCTCACGCACGAGCTGATGCATTTCACCGAATGGGAAGGCAAGGCTTTGACCGATAAGGGTGAGCTCGGGCCATTTAAGGGTGAGGATGGCTCGCGCGGCTTTATCAATGCCGCGGCGTCGGCGGCGAGCGTGATGCAAGGGGCTTTTCCCAAGCAAATCAAAAGCTATGGCGCCAAACTGAGCCGCTCGCAAGCGTGGAAGGGATTTTGGATCGGATCGGATGTCGGCAGCACGTTTATGGATCGTAAGCCGCATTCGAGCTACGGGTTTCAGAATTATCTGCGGCTTGGGTTGCAGGCGCGTTACCAATGGACACACTTTGGATTGTTTGTGGGCTATCGCAATCAGCATCAAAACAAGAAGCTGTTGGAGACGATTCAGTTGAAAGAGAATCTGAATATCTTGAGTTTGGGCGCCACGTACCGAATATTTTTCTCGGACGATCCGCTTACCTTTGGCGGGCAGACGCACTTGCTGCTCAAGACCGCGGTCGAATACGTGCGCTCCGATTATAAACTGACTGAAGAAGTGCTGGGCGCGGGTTACACGCTCGAAGATACGGATCACGCCAATGTGTTGGGCGCGATGGCGGGAGTGGATTACTACATTCCTTTGTTCTGGGGCATGTGGACTTACGTGGGCGCGTCCTATGACTACCACCCGTACAAACTCAACACGTTCAATTTGAATTATTATCGAAATAATTTTTCGGCCTACGGAGGAATTTCCTATGCTTTCTAAACTCATTCTACTCGCGCTTGCCGCCACTTTGTTCAGCGCCTGCTCGCCTAAGCCGGTAGACAAGAACGAGGACTACATTATCGGCCAGAAGGTCAAAGACGTTTCGTCGCTGACCTCCGATCAGGGCACGGCCCAAACTCAGATCGCGATTTACGACAAGACGGTGGATCGCATTCACCAATTCAATCTCTCCGAGGTGAAGCTCGAGCGCAGTTTGGCGCCGGCCAAGCCCGGTGGCGAGCACGCGATTCTGTATCACCAGAGCGGCAATTACGTGATCGACATCGCGGGCAAATATGTCGGAGTGTACAATCGTGACGGACAGCTGTTCCCGCAAAGCGGTATGTTTTACGGCAAACCCAAGAGCGTCGCCTTTCGCCCGACGACCGGTTACCTCGTCACTTATGATGACGGCGCTTCGGTTGCGATGCTCAAGTTGGATGCGGACGGAAATGTGGCGGCCAAATGGTCCGGCGGTCCGGTACTGGATGACGGAAGCGGGCACCCTCCGAGCATTTCGGCAGGTGACGTCAACGATTCGGGGCAATTGATATTAGGATTGAGCAACAACGCCATTGCGATCGTCGATCTAGATGCCAGCATGAACGCGCATACGTGGCAATTTACGACTTTCGCCACCACTCTCAACGATATCAAATGGCTGGCGCCGGTGAATGGTTCGCCCAATCAGATTTTCGTGCGCTCGCTAGGGCGGATCAGTTTGTTTGATCTCACCACCCATACTGAACTCGATTTCAAGCTGATTGATGAAAATACCTACAAGGTGAAGACGTCCAAAAACTACGATCCGCACGTCATGCTGATCGACAGTCACAACGTGACCATATATTACGTCAAGAACTCCCATTTCGAATCGCGCGTGAACCCCACCTTGCCCAATAGCCTGCTCAGCTCGCGGCTGAGCCTGGCCAACGACACTCTGACCTGGGTGAATTCACAGTACAGCTATTGGTTCGAAGTCGATAAACCAAATGAATATAAAGAGACCCGCACCCTCAAACGCTGGCGAGTGAGCGATATGTGGTCGAATTCGGAATGGGTACCCATGCCGAATGAGGCGGAGCTTGAGATTACGCCGACGCACGTATTTGAGCTGTTTCCGGCTAAGTACGGGCTGGCGTACTTCTACAATATAAATGATGGTTCCAAGGTGCGGTTGGAGAAGTTTAATAATCCTTGGGTCGGAGATCTTTAATTGGTTTTTTTCTAATAGGGGCAAACGCACGGCATACGGCATAAGGCATAAGGCATAAGGCATAAGGCATAAGGCATAGGGCCAATGGCATAAGGCATATGGGATAAGGCCAACGGCATACGGCATGGGTTAGTCGGCATATGGCTTGATGCCATTTTTAGTTTTGCGCTTTAAAACATCTGCTAGGTCGAAGACGTATCTTATATCCCTCACATCTGCCCTATGCCGTATGCCCTATGCCGTATGCCGTATGCCGTATGCCGTATGCCGTATG
>JAYWAE010000034.1:0-2803 GCA_043782715.1 Pseudobdellovibrionaceae bacterium
CGCGAGTTCCATCAATTTGATCCGGTGATCGAGGCGGTCCACAAGTACGAACCACTTTACGCCCGGTCTTATCAAATGGCCGCGCAAATGCATTTTCACCTCGGCCGGCCGGTGTTCAAACTCAAGGGCATGAACCGCAAAGATTTTTACGATTATCTCGATGAGAGCGAACCGTCGGCCCGCATCTACTACGTCGCCGCTGAAGCCGGGGACTCGCTGCCCCTTTACTACACTTCGCGCGGCCATGCGATTCGCGAAAAATTTCCGGTCGACGAGCATTTTGAAATCTGGAGGGTTGAGGCACCGTGAACAAGTTTTTCCTGTTCACCAGTCTGGTCTTCGTCTATTTAGTATATGGGTTTTATTTAGCCCAGTACAACGTCGCCATTTTACCCGATGACTTGGTTCCGGAAAATCCACACGGCTTTCTCGACTACCGCGGCATCACCAACGTACGCAGCGGGGACTTGCCGGCGGTGATCGCTTCGGCCCAAGATACCGGATTGGATTTTCTCTCCGTCACCGATCTCAACGTTTTCGATAAACAGAGTTCACTGGCCGGCTATCATGGCAATTTGCTGGTGATGATGGATGGAGAGTACAGCTACTTGAACACGCGCCTGTTCAATATCGGCGCCACCACCAACCGCCATTTGCAGGGCGTAGGCCGTTCCCAGGTGATCTTCGCCGATCTGCTCTCACAGAAAAACAAAGACCCGGATCTGGGGATGCTCATTCTGGCCCATTCGGCGAAAGTGCATTACCGGTGGAGCGGCGAATATCCGCCCGGTCTCGACGGTATCGAACTGATCAATCTCAAGGACATGTGGCAGGAGGCGTGGTCGAGCAAGCGCCTGAGTTTCTTCATGAGCTTGCTGATGACTCCATTCAACGAAAAACTAGCTTTGTTGCGTTTATTCGATGCGCCCGAAGATGAGCTACGCTTGCTGGATGAGTTGTCGCAAAAGCGGCGGACCATTGCGATCGCGGGTGCCGGGGCAGAAGGCAAACTGCGTTGGCCAAGCTACTCGACGGTATTTTCGATCGTACGCGACCACGTGCTCTTGCGCTCCGAGCTGACCGGCAATACGGCAACGGACATGGAAAAGTTGGCCAGCGCATTTCGCCAAGGGCAATTCTATATGAGCCTCGATATTCTCGGGAATCCGAAGGGTTTCAATACCGTGATGCGCGCCAAGGATGGGACGGTCCACCCACTCGGCAGTCAGGTCGAATTCGGCGACGGGCTCTCACTCGAGGTGACCTTGCCGCAAAAACCTAAGGCGCCGTTTGATATCATCATTTATCGCAATGGCGAGCGTATGATGACTTCGAACTCGCAGGTCACGCAGTACTACGTCAACAGTCCTGGAGTGTACCGTGTGCTGGTGCGGGTAATTCCGACTTTGCCTCTGCCCGATGGGAAAAAATGGATCCCTTGGATTTACACCAATGCAATTACGGTTCAATCGAAGTCGGTTCCATCCAAAGTCTCGGGGATCCGCACCACCAGTCCCTTTAGGGGAGGCAGCTGACACGAAAGCCGTTCATTGTCTTGAAATTCGCGCTGGCTGATGATGTCGAGCTCCAGCTCGGTCCGCGGGGGTAAATCTTCTTCGCATTTTTCGACAAAGACCCGGCAAGTCGTGCACGAACCCATGCCGCCGCAAGAGTGCGAAATCTCTACGCCATGGCGCAAAGCCACGGCCAACACCGAGTCCTCAGATCGAACAGGGCAGCGAATCTCCTGGGGTAAGAAAAGAATCTCTTTTTCAGTCATGACTTGCTGGGAGATTAAAGTGGCGGGTATATTTTTGTCATGAAATTTGTAGCATTCGATTTAGAGACGACAGGAACTATGCCAGGTGTGGACAGGATCGTGGAGATCGGCGCCGTGCGTTTTATCGATGGCCAAGTCGAATCGGTGTTTTCGACCCTGGTCGATCCTTTGCGTTCGATTCCGGCCGGCGCTTCGGCTGTCAACGGCATCACCGACGACATGGTCATCGGCAAACCCAAAATTGAAGAGCTGCTCGAGCCCCTGACTAATTTTTTGGGTGCCGACACGCTGATCGCGCACAATGCCGTTTTCGATTACGGATTTCTCAACGCCGAGTACGTGCGCCATGAAAAGCGCACGCCGCGGGGAGTGGTGCTCGATTCCTATCCAATGGCCAAGAAAATTTTCCCAGGCTTGGCGAACTACAAATTGGGCACATTGGTGCAACATCTGAACATCGATGCTAAAGGCTTTCACCGCGCCGAGGCCGACGCGACCTATTGCGCTCAACTTTTCTTGAAAATGATCGAGAAAATCACCGGCGCGCACAGCAATTGGCCACCGCTGGAAAACTTGATCGCGTTGACTGGAAGGGCCGAAATGCGCTTTCCCGTTATCGAGCCGCAACCCAAGCAGCTCAATCTTTTGGACTTACTTTAGGTCCTAATTCCGTAGCGCCGCGATCCAGTCCATTGAGGGGCCCATCTGTAGCCTCCACCAGCGCGTTAGCTGAATCGGCGTCAATCAAATTGCTAGTGCCTCGAACGACCGTGCGTAGAATCAATTTCAGTTGCGCACGTCGGAATAAGCCATTGCATTTCCAAGTTTGTGAAAAGTCCAAGCGCAACCAGAGAGCGCCGCTGTCGCTAGACGTAAAGGTCCAGTGGCCTGCGTGCAGATGCCAATCTGTGAGTTCGCTTCCGCACCCGGCCGCCGCGCGCGCAAGCACCGTGAAGTCGTATGTGGAATTGTCGGAATCGCGCACAAAGAGGCGGTCACTTCCGTCCGCTCGCCTCCAAGTGA
>JAYWAE010000035.1:0-7373 GCA_043782715.1 Pseudobdellovibrionaceae bacterium
GTGAAAAGGATACCGCTGCCGAATCAGCTGCCCAAGGGGCTCGATTTTGCCAGTATCCCTGCACCCGCGCTCAGGTCGGCAACACTCGAAAGTTTAATCAGCCAGAACGAAGACCTGATGGCGCGTCTGAGTGTGGCTCTGCGCAAAACCAATCAGCTCGAAGAACGTGGCACGGTGACGGAACGAGAGAATGCCGTCTTGCGCGGCCGTCTCGACGCCGTCTCCGAGCAATTGTTGGTTTTGCAAGAAAAAGACAGGCTGAGCGGCGCTCGCGCCCAGCAGCTGCACGATGAGGCGGGCAGCGCCAAATTGGCGTCGGAGAAGCTCGAGAAATTGTATTCAGACCTTTATCTGCAGGCGACAAAGTTTCAACGCCGACTACAGCACCTTGAACGCTATCGCGCGCGCATCCGCAAAGCTTCGAATAGTGTGCAAGAGAACGCCCGCGCGGCGGCACCACTGCGCGAGGCCAACCGCGCCCAGCAGGTCAGCCACATGCAGACGGTCAACAGTTACGAGGCCAAACTGAATGAGGCCAAAACCCAGATTGAAGAGTTGCGCACGAAGGCTGGCGAGCGCGATCAAATTTTTGAGCAAAAACTAGCCGTCGAAAATAAATTGGTGTTCGAACAACGCCAAAATCAAATCAATCGCGCCGACAACTTGCGCGAAATCGACCGCCTCGATCAAGAAAATCTAAGCCTGCGCCAGCAGCTCAAAACCAGTTTGGTGCAGTCCGAATCACAGCGCCAAGATCTCGAACGCCTGCAAGGCGAAGTTCCCGATCTGCAAGAAGAGAGCAAAGCTCTGCGCGACCAAGTGGAGTCCCTGCAAGCCCTATGGGCACACAAGCAGCGCGAATGGGAGCAGCTGGAAGAAAAAAACCGCAATCTTCAGCGCCTCAACCAAACGCTGAGCGCGACACTCAATCAGCAGCGCAAGGAGCTGCAGGATCAACGCCAGCAATTGGAAAAAGAATCCTACAGCGGGCAAGAAAAAGTGAAAACGCTGAATATGGAGATCGAAATGCTCAAACACCAGCTCGCCAAGCCGGAGTCGCTGGGCGGCTAGGTTGAATAAGCCCGGATTTTAGACGAGGGCCTTGAAGCTATCCAGCGCCTTTTCGCGATTTTCGAAAAACTGCAAAGTCGACATGCCGCTGGCTTCGAAGAGCCGGCGGAACTCCGAACTGACCCCGCAAAAGCGCACACCCGTCTGCGACTTCTGCGCCATATGATCCATCGTGTCGACGAAGTCTTTGAGTCCCAAGGAGCCGACAAAATTAAGGGCCTTGAGATCGAAGACGACCTTTTCGCTCAGCAATTTCCCGAGGCATTGGCGGCGGAATGGCTCTGTGGTTTCAAAATCCAACCGGCCCATCAACTCCACAACCATGACTTCGCCGCGAACTTCGTACTTGGCTTCCATGAGTACCCCTTTATGCCTTGATCTTTAAGTGTACTGGACAGCGGCAAACTATGGCACTCGCCGATAGTCGAGAGTTGAGTGCGGACGATTCCTCACCTACCATATTGATGAACACACCGGTTCCTGCCCGGGATGGCGGGAAAAACTCAACTTTGGATGGACCAGCTTATGAAAGCTTCATGGAAGAAATACCTCACCTGGCTCATGCACCCGTCGGCCATTGGTATCTACGTCACCATAGTGCTGGTGAATTTGACGTTTCATTATTACGAAATCGCCGGCCGCAGTACTGAGGGCAATCATGAACAGGGCATAGCCGGCGTCTTGTACACGGCCCACCAAAAATCCATCGACTACCGTCTCAGAGTGCGCGGTCCGCGCGCCGTGAACCCGAACTTGGCTTTGTTGGCTGTCGACGAGCGGGCCGTCAGCACGATCGGCCGCTGGCCGTGGTCACGAGACGTCATCGCCAAAGCTCTCGACAACGCATTCAAAAACGGCACCAAGCTTGTCGCCTTCGATATTATTTTTTCCGAGCCGCAGCTCAATCCCGCAACCCAGGTGGCGGACCGGTTGAAAGCCAGCGGCCAACTCAATGGTCCGGTCCAGCAGGCGCTCGAATCCAACGCCGAGCAGATGGACTCCGATAAAATTCTCGGCGGCGCGCTGACCAAGTACGCTGACAAGATTGTCGCCGGAGCCTTTTACAACAACTCAGTTACGGCTCCCTACCCGCCCGAGACTGAATTTTGCCGCGACATGATTTACAAGCTCACGCCCGAAGCCAAGCAGTGGGACAAAGACGAAGTCTTTCTCTCCGTGCAAGATCCCTTTCAGCCGTACATGCCCAAAGCGTTGACCGACACCTTTCAAACCGTCCTGCAGGAGAAAGAAAAAACCGTACGCGAGAAACTCGGTGCGCCGACCTCAAAAAACGAAGCCGTGCAGATCAACTCGCAAGTGCAGTCGGAGCTGCATGAAACCTGCAACACGATTCTCGAAGATTTCCGAGAGGGCTTCAACGAACAGTGGACCAGCGCGATTCTCTCGCAAGAAAATCCCAAAGAGTTTAATTTTCCCACTTACGATGCTTGGCTTGAGGACTACCGGGCCAAGAGCAAATCCAACGCCGTGACGTTCGCGACCGATTGGGTGCTCAATACCCCCGTGGTCGCCGCCGGCACAAAACACACCGCCTATTTCAACACCGACCAGGATGCCGACGGCACCATCCGCAGTAAGGCTCTTCTTGTGCGCTCAGGAAATACCTATTTCCCCGGTTTGGCGCTCAAGGCTTTCTTGGTGGCCAATGGCTACAATGCCGGACCGAAACTTTGGTTGAATCCGGCCAGTGGCGCAAAAGAGGTCTCGGAGATTGAAGTCACCAACAACGAGACTGGCGACTCGGTGATGAAAATTCCGGTCGATCACATGGGTCGGCAGATGCTCAACTATGCGGGCCCCGACAAAATGTATCCCTACTTCAGTTTCGCCGATTTACTCAGCGACTCCGATGAAGCTGAAATCGATCAGCGCGTGTTCGACACCGCCAGCAAAAAGTGGGAAGTGCGTAAGATCAAAGTGAAGAAGGCGGAGTTTCTCAAAGACAAAATTTTCATCGCCGGCGCCACCGCCACCGGCATTTACGATTTGCGCGTCACGCCCTTCCAAGAAAATTTTCCGGGGCCTGAAACACATTTGAACGCCCTCGACAACATCATCGAGAGAAACTTTTTCCACTCCTTGCCCGATGAAAAAGTGTATATGCCTATTCTTCTCACGGTCGCCGGTATTTTACTGAGCCTGGCATTGGGCCATCTCGGCGCGATTTATGGATTGCTGCTCACCGCCGCCTCGCTCTTCGGCACTGTCTGGTACGATCAGCATTATCTTTTCAACAAAGGTATCGTCGTGTCGGTCATCTGGCCGGTTTTTCTAATCTCCGCGCTTTACACCGCGCTCACCTTCTATCGATACCTCACGGAAGAGCGGAACAAGAAGGAACTGCGTCAGACGTTCTCCAAGTATGTGTCGCCGGCGATCGTGAACGAAATTTTGGCTCACCCCGACAATATCGAACTTGGCGGACGCAAAGCGAACTTAACAGTCATGTTTTCCGACGTGCGCGGGTTCACCACCATTTCGGAAAAGCTCGATCCTCGAGCGTTGACTGATTTGCTCAATAGCTACCTGACGCCGATGACGGAGTTAGTGTTCAAAAACAAAGGCACGCTCGACAAGTATATGGGCGATGCAATCATGGCCTTCTTCGGAGCGCCGATCAGCTACTCGGATCATGCCAAATACGCATGCCGCTGCGCTCTGCAAAGCCTGGAAAAACTTTGGGAATTGCAGAAGGAATATGAGAAAAAGGGCTTGCCCTCGATCGACATCGGCATTGGACTTAACACAGGCGACGTGAACGTCGGCAACATGGGCTCGGCTACCGTTCGCAGTTACACCGTGATGGGCGATGCCGTGAACTTGGCCTCGCGCCTCGAAGGCATCAACAAGACGTATGGGACGCGGATTATCTTGAGCGAATTCACCTACAAAGAAGTCAAAGACAACTTTATTTGCCGCGAAGTCGATTGGGTACGCGTGAAGGGCAAAGTTCTGCCGGTCAAAATCTTCGAGCTCATGGCCGAAGAAAAAGTGAAGTCGCACGTGCAAGAGATGATCAAGTGGTTCCAAGAGGGATACGACCTCTATCACAAACAGTCCTGGCAATCGGGGGCCACGGCCTTCGAAAAAGCCATTGGCCTTGTTCCAGAAGACGAAGTTTCCAAACTCTACCTGCAACGCTGCCAAGATTTCATAGCCGAGCCGCCGGAAGAAGGCTGGGACGGCGTTTACGTGATGAAGACGAAATGACCCCGAGACGGAGCGGGTGGGCGCGGGCTTGCGCACTTATCATCGGAGTTTGCCTCACCCTCCCGCTGCCGCCGGCCCACGCCCAATCGACTTTTGATGGCGTCACCATCAGCTCCGACGAGATGCACTCGGACCGGGTGAAGAACATCATCAAGCTCAAAGGCAACGTACAGCTGGTTTTTCAAGGCCAGCACTTGAGCGCCGACGAAGCCACCATCGACATGCAGAAGCAGGCGCTCGCGGCCAGCGGTCACGTCATTTTGAGCAACGAGCGCGTGCACGTTGAAGGCGACCGCCTCGCCTTCAACTACAAGCAGAACACAGGATTTATTTACAACGGCTTCGTGCAGTCGGGGCAAGTGATCTTTGAAGGCGATGTGGTCGAGAAAGTCGGCGAAGATCACTACATCGCCAGCAACGCCTTTTACACCGCTTGCGAAACCTGCCCACCGGGCTGGAGTTTCTCCGGGCGCAAAATCGATGCCGAAATCGGCGGCTATGCGCGCATTCAACGGCCGGTCTTCCGTATCGGCGGGGTACCGGTTTTGGTCTTGCCGAGCTTGATCGTGCCGCTCAAGAGCGCGCGGCAAAGCGGACTGCTGGTGCCGACCATGTCCTACTCCGGTAAGGGTGGCGTGGCCTTGGCAATGGATTATTTCTGGGCCATCGACCGCAGCCAAGACGTGACGTTCACGCCCAAATGGTACCGCTTCCGTGGTTACAAAGCGCTCGCTGACTACCGTTACGTGCTTTCACCCGATAGCCACGGCGAACTCAAATCGGCTTGGATGAATGACCGCGTGCTACAGCAAGAACGGCGCGTGCACGGCAATATCGACCGCTGGTTCACCAACTACGATCACATTTACGAGCTGCCCGAAGACTATGTCCACCGCGCCAACGTGCGCATGGTCAGCGATCTACGCTATCCGCGGGACTTCCCCGAAGAGATTCTGGGCCACGGCGATCCGGCATTGGAAAATAAAATGTCGATCACCAAAACCACCGACAACCAATACGCCAGCATTGAAGCCGACATGTACACCAACTTGCTGCGCACGTATCCATTGGCCTCAAACCAAGATGCCGTGCACCGTGTGCCCGAAGTACGCTACGCACTCAAGGACCGGTCGCTGGGAGAGAGTGGTTTCGTCGTCGGCCTCAATTTAGACTATGTCAACTTCGCACGCTCCAACTACGGCTACGATGACCTCTGCGATAGTAGCACGGTCAATTGCCCAGCAACGGCGGGACATCTGGCGCCGCTCGCCCCCTCCACCGGCATTCCGGGCTACACGGGAGATCCCGCCACCCACGGCGAGATCTCCCGCGACGGAGTCTTCAATAGCGGGACTGATTTGCAGCGCTCTGGTGAGCGCCTCGACGTGCAGCCGTCAATCGCCTACCCGTTTCAGATCGCGCACAAATTCGATATTCTGCCGTTGATCACTTACCGCGAGACCCAGTACCGGTTCACTCCGCCCATCAACGAGGTTGGCGAGCCCGCGTTCGCGCCAACCGCCGCGCGCCGCTACCTTGAAACCACTTTGCTCGTGCGCACCGAGTTTACGCGCGTTTTTGGCGATCTCTCGGACCTGCGCTCGACCCGCTGGAAACATTCCATTGAACCGCAAATCGGTTATTCGCAAATTCCGATTCTGCGCAAACCCCAACATCCGTTCTTCGGCGCCTACGAAGGCCAGCAGTACTCGCGCCAGTTCGAACCGCTAGGCGAAAAGGATTTGGGCAATCCCGCCACCGGCGTGCAGTTCGATTACAATGACCGCACTTATGAAAAACGAGTCGTGCAATTCGGCCTCAATCAGCGGCTGACCAAAAAAGTATGGCGCTCGCTCGGCGCGGACTATCTTTCGGTCCTGCGCTTCAACGTCGCACAGTCGTACGACTTCAATGAATCGCATCGTAAGCTGCACGCGCATCCCTGGTCGCCGGTCGACGCCTTGATCGACGCCCGGCTCGACCGCTTCGAGACTTACAGTACATTTTCGTATAACCCCTATGCCCGCAAAACCAACACCTCGGCGCGGATCAAAACAATGCTCGACGCGAAAACCTATTTGCAGGTCGCTTACACGCGCAACTTTCAGTTGAATGAGGACGATTACTCGCTGGTGCAAAACGGTGAGACGCGCAGCTACGGTCTGGGCGCAGGTTTTACGCTTCCCTACATGGAAGCCATCGGCACGGTTGACATCAACGATGTCACGCATAAGATTCAGGCCTGGGGCTACGGCATTCGTATCCGCCCGCCCGGCAACTGCTGGGTCATCTCGATTGATCACACGTTGAACCAAGGTGGCGATCCGAAAATTCAAGGTTCCCTCAGCTTTGACTTCGGCGGCGAAACCATGCCAAGGAAAATGTAGTATGACGGTCGAATCCATTCTCCCCTTCATCAGAGAAGTCGATCTGCTCAAAAAGGTCGAACGTCAAACCAACTTGCACAACGGCGGCCGGCGCGAAAATTCAGCAGAACATTCATGGCACCTGGCATTGGCCGTGTTGGCCTTTCAAGAACAAGCGGCGGAAAAAATCGACGTTTTCAAAGCCGTGAAAATGGCGTTGCTCCATGACGTCGTCGAGATCGACGCCGGCGATACGTTCATCTACGCCGATCAGTCCGGCAAAGTGGAAGAAGAAGCCAAAGCCATCGAGCGCATCACCGCACTGATCCCCGGCCCGCTCGGCGAAGAATTCAAACGCCTCTGGTATGAATTTGAATCAAAAGAGACTCCAGAAGGCCGTTTTGTCGGCGCACTCGATCGTTTTCTCCCCTGCTACGCCAATTTTCTAAACGACGGCGAGGGCTGGCGTCGCCACGGCATCACATCGGCGCAAGTGCGTGCGAAGAACGAAGGGCCGGTGAAGGCGGGAATTCCAAAACTTTGGCCCGTGCTCGAGGGAATGATTCAGGCGATGGAAAAATCGGGTGGTTTAAAAACTGAGACCGCTCTGTAGAATGACAAGGGCGCTGGCTCACTGATTCGTATCCAATTGAACACTTGTCCGCCCCTGTTCTTGCGCCCCTCCGGAGTTAGTCAAGTCATGGG
>JAYWAE010000036.1:0-2780 GCA_043782715.1 Pseudobdellovibrionaceae bacterium
GGCTCTCTTTATCGAGTTCCGAAAATGGAAAAAAAATGGCGCCACTTGGGCGCCATTTTTAAGCTTCAACTACATTTCAATTACATGCGTTTGAAGTCAGTCAGCTCGATCGTGATCGGGCCCATTTGCGACTGCGCGACTTGCTTGAGCATGCCTGCAATCGGGACGACTTTGGGATTGATCCAAACTTCGGCGTCCGTATTTTGCTTTTTGTCGTGTATCTTGGCGTACATGCAATCCCATTCGCCGGCCGGAACCTTGATGTGATCGTTCTTGGTTTCTACAATCTCTGTGTCCTTTGGATCAGGAGGAGTTTGCTTTTGGTCATTGACGATCATTTCCAAAACCGAGCCATTGGTTTTGTCGATCAGGGTTTCGACCTTTTGCTTGCCCATAAATCCCATGTCCATGTCCTGTTGCAACCAAAAACCATTCGAGACTTCTTCGCGCACGAACATGTGCATGGAACCTTGGATGATCCCGCCATCGAGTTTGTAATTGGCGGTATCGCCGACTTTCCATAGCAGCATGGTGCCTAACGGAACCGGCTGGTTGAAGGCGTTGATTAGCGATTGTGCGGGCAGCACGGTCGGCGCCGCATGGGCTTGCGCGGTCAGCAGAACGAAGGCCGCAGCAAAAATAGTTTTGAGCATATATATCCCCTTTCAAGTAGGAACCATAAGCCGACCACGCCGAATGAGGTGCAGCAAGTGATTCCTATCGGCGCGCAGCGAAAAGCGGTGGATTCGGGGGCAACAACAACCGTATAAAAGGATTCTTACACAGAAATTGTTATTTTCTTTTTCGCACATCACTTTAGAATAGAGCACATGCGCACGATGAGATCCTACTTCGACGAGTATTCGAAATCACACCGGCACCCGGTGAATATCGTGATCCATAACATTTGCGTTCCGCTCATCGCTTGGAGCGTGCTCGCCTTCATGCATACGATCTCAGTCGGCGAGAGTTTACGCCTTTCGCACATCGCGGCCGCGCTGGCGCTGGGGTTTTATCTCACGCTGGGCCGGCCGTTGATGGTGATCTTGATTTTAATTCCGGCGGCTCTGATGTTTCTGAGCTTCGAATACATTCCCGATTTACGCTGGGTTGCCGTCGCGGTTTTTGCGCTAGGCTGGATTGGGCAATTTTATGGCCATCATATCGAGGGCGTCAGGCCCTCATTTTTTAAGGACCTTCTATTTTTACTCATCGGGCCGATGTGGGTGCTCAACAAACTTCTGCCGGGCCAGATCCAGGTCAAATGAAAAAAGGCGACACTGTCGTGCCGCCCATCAATTCTTTCTGCTAGGACCGCTCGCTCTAGAAGAAACCGCTCGCGAGCCAGCCGAATGCCGCGCCCAACAGGTCTTCTTGCGGGGATTCAGACTTGCACTTGGCGCAAGATTTTGCGTCTGTCTTGAAAATCTGAACCATGTCGCTGTATTCGGTTTCGATGGCGGCGGCGAGTGTCGGGCAGCCGCGAATGATCGCGCCCGACTCGAGGTTGTTGGCAAACGAAAGCTGATCGAGGTTGAAGCTGCCGACATACACGTCTTGATGATCCGCGACGGCGGTCTTCGAGTGAATGTACCAGCGCACTTTAGAAGTACCGGTGGTTTTGCCTTCCGAGCGCAAGGCGCCGATTCCCGAAATCGGGAAGATCATCATGTTCTTCTGGCTATCGCGACGAGCCGCATTCTGCATTTGACGGGTCATGGTGCCGCTCAATCCGCCGTCGACGCGTGCGGTGCTATTGGTCAGGATCATGATCTTCACGCCTCTATCGCGCGCGGCGGTAAGGGCATCGCGCAGCTGAAAGGTGGGAAGGTAGTATTGATTTTCCATGTAGAGGCTTTTGCCGGCACTGCCAATGAACGCAAGCATTTTGGCCGAAGTGTGCTTTTTCTGCAAGCGCTCCGCATTCATATAGTCGCGGCCCATGTCGTTTCCGCCGCCGTGTCCACTTAACTGGTCCGAATTGCCGGCGTTGATGAATTTAGGATCATCCATAAAGAAATCGACATTGGCGCAGGAGAACTGCGGCAAGCTCGCGACGATGGAATCGGCGCGATCGCTGTAGTGGGCCGAGACTATTTTGTCGGCCGAGCTCTCGCTCAGACATGATCCCTTGAGACCGGAGGCACGGATTTTTGAATAGGCGGTCCAGCTGCTATTCCAAATGTTGTCGAAAGCGGCCTTGGGTTGATTTCCGTTAGTTCCGGCGATCATCAGATCACGTCCCGACATATTGAACGTGCTTGAGAGGCCGAAGTAGCTATCCGTGAGATTGCGGCCGAGCGCGAAGTACACAGCACTTGCGCGGCCCGCATCCACGGACAAGAGTTTTATGTGGCTACGGAACGGTTGCTTCAAAAAAAACGTGTGGTCATTGTAGGCTTTGAATTCAATCCCGTGCTGGGAGGCAAAGCTATTGAACAGGGCCTCTTGACCGTTTTGCAAGGCATAGCCGTCGACCAACAGGCGGACATGCACGCCATTGGCGGCTCTTTCAGCCATGGCATCCAGCACGGCTTGAGTGGACGAGGAGCAGGGGTCGGCTTCCCAAGTCATATAGTCGACACTGTGTTTGGCGCCATGAATCGCGGACAACTGGGCCGCCAGGGCACCCTCGCCGTGATTGAGCAGTGTGATTTGGGCAGCCGCCGCCGAAAAGGCAGAACCTGCAAGCATAACAACCGAGGCAACGTACAACAGTGAGCGCATATTTTAACTCCGATTTTTTGTTACGGAGTCCTATGAGCAATCTTTAGACCAGT
>JAYWAE010000037.1:0-7314 GCA_043782715.1 Pseudobdellovibrionaceae bacterium
TCGTGGTTCTGGGTTTTCATGTCAGCCACGGTCTGGGCTCGTCACTGCAAACGCTGGGCGTGCACCACCCGCGTTTTCAAAAGAGTATTCGCTGCGCCAGTATTCTCTACGCCATCGTCGTGATCGGCGGATTCGTATCGCAACCCCTGTACGTATTTTTCATACATCGAGGATAATATGGCGGAAGTTTCACCCAAGCTGGATTCGAAATCGCCTACGGGCCCCATCGAGACGCGCTGGGATCGGCACAAGTTCAACATGAAGCTGGTCAACCCAGCCAACAAACGTAAGCACACGATCTTGGTGGTTGGGACCGGACTCGCCGGTGCCTCGGCCGCCGCCAGCCTCGCCGAGTTGGGTTATCAGGTGAAGGCGTTTTGCATTCACGATTCTCCCCGCCGCGCGCATTCCATCGCCGCGCAAGGTGGGATCAACGCCGCCAAAAATTACGCCAACGATGGCGATTCTATTTACCGGCTTTTTTATGACACGGTAAAGGGTGGCGACTTTCGTGCCCGCGAATCAAACGTCTATCGCCTCGCCCAGGTTTCGACTGCCATCATCGACCATAGTGTGGCGCTCGGCGTGCCGTTTGCGCGTGAGTATGGTGGGTTGCTCGACAATCGCTCTTTCGGTGGTACGCAAGTTTCGCGCACCTTCTACGCGCGCGGGCAAACGGGTCAGCAGCTCTTGCTCGGCGCTTACTCGACGATGATGCGGCAAGTGGCTAAAGGACAAGTCGAAATGCTCGAGCGCCGGGAGATGCTCGACCTGGTTTTGGTCGACGGCGTAGCGCGCGGAATCACCGTGCGCAATCTGGTTACCGGTGAAATCGAATCTCATGCCGGCGATGCGGTCGTGCTGGCCTCCGGCGGCTACGGCAACGTGTACTTTCTCTCAACCAATGCCATGAACTCCAATGTGACGGCCTCTTGGCGCTGCCACCGCAAGGGCGCCTACTTCGCCAATCCCTGTTTCACCCAAATTCACCCGACATGCATTCCGCGTTCAGGACACTACCAATCCAAGCTGACCCTGATGTCCGAATCCTTGCGCAACGACGGACGCGTATGGGTGCCGAAGGAAAAAGGCGACAAGCGCCGGCCGCAAGACATTCCGGAGAGCGAACGCGACTACTATCTCGAGCGTATTTACCCAAGCTTCGGCAACCTGGTCCCGCGCGACGTGGCCGCACGCCAAGCCAAGTTCCGCGTCGACGAAGGGCGTGGTGTCGGCACGACAGGCGAAGCCGTATACTTGGACTTCAGTGATTCGATCAAACGCTTGGGCAAGCACGTCATCGAAGAGAAATACGGCAATCTGTTCGAGATGTACGAAAAAATCACCGACGAAAACCCTTACGATTTGCCGATGCGGATTTTCCCCGCCGTGCACTACACGATGGGTGGCCTATGGGTGGATTACAACTTAATGAGCACAGTCCCGGGCCTCCATGTCTTGGGCGAAGCGAACTTTTCGGATCACGGAGCCAATCGGCTCGGTGCTTCGGCGCTGATGCAAGGCTTGGCGGATGGATATTTTGTAATTCCCTATACGCTCGGCCATTACATCGCTTCGAATCCGTTACCTAAGATCGACACTTCCCATGACGCGTTCAAAGCGAGCAAAGAAGAAGTCTCGTTGCGCCTTAAAAAAATGCTGGCCATCAACGGCAAGCACACCGTCGACGATCTGCACAAGCAGCTCGGTGAAATTATGTGGCACTACGTCGGCATGTCACGCAAAGCCGATGGATTGAAAACCGCGGTCGAAAAAATCCAAGGCCTGCGCCGGACCTTTTGGTCCGACGTCAAAGTCGCGGGCGAGCAAAATTTTAAAAACAGTGAGTTGGAAAAAGCCGGCCGAGTGGCGGACTTTTTGGAGCTTGGCGAGCTGATGGCGACCGACGCTTTGGTGCGCGAAGAATCCTGCGGCGGCCACTTCCGCGAAGAGCACCAGACTCCCGACAACGAAGCCAAGCGCGACGATGATAAATTCTCGCACGTCACGGGCTGGGAGTTCACCGGGGCCGGTGACACGGCCAAGTGGAAAGACTTCAAAGAACCGCTCAACTTCGAATACGTGCACCCGTCGCAACGGAGCTACAAATGAGTGAAGCAAAAGGTATGACTCTGAACTTGCGCATATGGCGGCAAGCGGGCCCAAACGCAC
Source organism: Pseudobdellovibrionaceae bacterium (assembly GCA_043782715.1). Taxonomy (GTDB): domain Bacteria; phylum Bdellovibrionota; class Bdellovibrionia; order Bdellovibrionales; family UBA1609; genus JALHOQ01. Next base: position 2,173 of record JAYWAE010000037.1, read on the forward strand.
CCGGCAGCTTTATGGACTTCACTGCCAAAGACGTACTCCCCGACATGTCCTTTTTGGAGATGATCGACGTGGTGAACGAAGAGCTTATTCGCACGGGCAAACAGCCGGTGGAATTTGATCACGACTGCCGCGAAGGAATTTGCGGCTCGTGCGCAATGGTCATCAACGGAAATCCGCACGGGCCGGAGAAAACCACAACCACCTGCCAGCTGCACATGCGCAAGTTCAAGGACGGCGACACGATCGTCATCGAGCCATTCCGGGCGCGCGCATTCCCGGTCGTGCGGGATCTTGTCGTCGACCGATCGAGCTTTGATCGTATCCAGCGCGCGGGCGGTTATATTAGCGCCAACACGGGCTCTGCACAGGATGGCAATTGCATTCCGGTCCCGAAAAATGAGGCCGACCTCGCGTTTGGAGCGGCGACTTGCATCGGCTGCGGCGCTTGCGTGGCTGCGTGTAAGAACGCTTCCGCATCACTTTTCGTCTCCGCAAAAATCTCCCATCTTGCGCTACTGCCTCAGGGACAAGCAGAGCGCGAGCAACGAGTGCTCAGCATGGTGGCACAAATGGATGCGGAAGGTTTCGGAGCTTGCACCAATACAGGAGCATGCTCGGCGACCTGTCCTGTTGGAATTTCACTGGAAAATATCGCCCGCATGAACCGAGATTTCATGGTGGCCTCGATTAAGCATCGGAGCTAAAAAAGCTGCCCAAGAAATGACCTTTGCTGAAAGCATCGACATAGGCCCTACCGCTAGTGGACTAGACCTTTGGCCGAACCACCCATAGCGAGTTATGAACATAAACCCCCAGAGTTATCCACAGCTGCGGTCAGAGCACTGTGTAAGAACTAGACCAAAGTCCTAAGTTTCCTGACAGAATTCACCGGAATTCTGAAACTAAGGGTCTGTAGTCTCAAGGATCCGGCTCGGGATCAGCCAAGATTCACATCATTGATGCCCCTACATATGCCGAAAAGTAGTGCAGGACGAAACCGACACACTAAGTGTCGAAGTAAAGTCAGGAGTTCGCACATGCGTCGAATTGGTGACCTAATGCGTGATATGGGGTTCAACTCCGACGCTCCGGAAGGCACCCGCGAAGCATTTTTTCGTCACTTGGTGCAAGCCGCGCATGCCACATCACCACGAATTCCTTCACAGACTACGGAACAAAAACCCGCCGACATTCAGCTTTCCTTCGATCCCGCCATTCTCGGAACCGTACTGGACGAGACGAAAAAGAAAAAATCCAGCGGCGCCCGCTAACCAAAACCCAAACTAAAAAGAACCAGATCCTAAAATACAAATTGCTCAAAAACCGGGCTCTGGTACCATTTTGGAACTGGCAGGATTATTGGCGCTGAATGGATTCAGCGTAACCATCAGGGATGAAGGGTCTTTGCTCCTCCGGACAGAAAATTCAAAAAAATTAAAATCAGCTCAATGACGAGCGGAGGCCAAATGAATCATGGACGAATTCTTAGGGCGCTAATTGCCCTGGGCGCATTTATTTCTTTGAGCGCACAGGCCACAAGCCTCGGTGCGAAACCCGGCGAATATGTAGTCAGACTCAAGCCCGTGCAAATGCAAATGCAGGCGCTGCAAAGAGTTTTGGGCGCGGAAGTGAAACGCGTTCTTTCGCACGACCTCAACATCGTGCTGGTGGGCAAGTCCACCGTGGAGACGCCCGAGTCCGTGATCAACACGCTGGCGCACAATCCCTACGTTATGTACGCCGAGCCGAACTACAAATATAGAGTGAGCGGCGGCTCCAGCGTGACGCCCAACGATCCCGAGCTCGGCCGCCTCTGGGGCTTGATCAACACCGGTCAAAAAGCGGTCGGCGGTGACGGGCCGATCGATGGCACGCCTGGCATCGACATCGACGCTGCCCGCGCGTGGAAAGTGGAAACCGGGTCCAAGGATGTAGTCGTGGCCGTCATCGACACCGGCGTGAACTACAATGAGAGAGATTTAAAGGACAATATCTTCATCAATCAGGCAGAAGCAAACGGCAAACCCGCCGTCGACGATGACGCCAACGGTTTCATCGATGACATTCACGGTTGGGATTTTTCGAATAAAGCCGATGGTACGCCGAAAAACAACAACGACCCGATGGATGTCTACGGCCACGGCACACACGTTTCGAGTACGATCGGCGCTTCGGCAAACGACGGCTATGGCATCACCGGTGTGGCATGGAATGTCCGCATACTTCCGGTGCGCTTTCTTGGCGACGACGGCGGCGGCGAATTGGCCGGCGCGATCTCGGCGATCGACTACGCCACCAAGATGAAAGCCAATATCATGAGCAACTCTTGGGGTGGCGGCAACTTCAGCCAAATCCTGATGGATGCAATCGCCAACGCCCAGAAGGCCGGCATCCTGTTCGTGGTAGCGGCTGGCAATGATTCCAATGACAATGATGCAACACCGGTCTACCCCGCCAGCTACCAGCTCGACAACATACTCTCGGTCGCGGCGATCGACCCCAATGGTTTCGTCGCTTCGTTCTCGAACTACGGCAAGAGTTCAGTGCACATTGCCGCACCAGGCGTCGGCATCGTCAGTCATACGATGAAAGGTTTAGAGAGCTGGGACGGAACTTCGATGGCCACTCCGCACGTCTCGGGCGTTGCGGCGCTCCTGTTGTCGCAGGATATGAACCAATCCTACGCCACGATCAAGAGCCGCATCCTCAACGCCGCACGCCCGTTCGCGGCTTTGCGCGGCCGCGTTTCATCCGGCGGTATGTTGAATGCGTACTACGCGCTCACCAATCAAATGGCGCCGGCCGATGCGAACGACCCGTTCAATTGGCAAAAGATGGCGAAAGCTTCGAGTACCGACCATCCCTATTTGCCCAACACCAAAAAGACGTTCACGTTCCAAGTTCCCGGTGCCAAACGAATCGCGGTCTCGTTCGCGAAATTCGAAACCGAGTCCACTTACGACACAGTGACGTTCACCGATTCGGCGGGCAACGTTTCCAAGGGCGTGTTCAGTGGCAAGCTCGGACAAGTCTTTGGCCCGGCGGTGGACGGCGACACTGTAACAGTCTCGTTCTCGGCGGATAGTTCGGTAAACGCCTACGGCTTCGATATCGACGGCGTCTCGTACCAATAGTTTTTGAAAATTCGATTAAGTGAGTCACGACGAGGGGGGCGAAAGCTCCCCTTGCTATTTGTGCGCCTTCAGGAAATTTTCAATTTTCAAATTCACCAGATCCGGCATATCGAGCTGGGTGCAGTGGCTGCCGTAGGGAACCATAAAGAATTCACTGCCGCGGATTGCGGCGTGGAGATCCTCTTGGTGTTTCTGCGGCGTCACGGAATCTTGTTTGCCGCCGATGATGATGGTGGGAACTTCGATGCGCTCGAGCACCGCCGTGCCGTCGTACACCAGCATGCTTTGGAACAACTCCAAGAAGGCATTGAGGTCCATGCTAGCGATGCCACGCGCGTAGATTTCAATATCCTTCAGGCTGGTGAGCTTGAGATTGAAGCCGCCGGCCATGGCGCTGAGTTGGATTGCGAGCGGGCTCTGCACCGAGGTTTTAAACAAATACGAGAGTGTCTCCGGCAAAATTTCGTAGCCGGATTTAAAAAGCTGAAAAAAGTTTTGCGTGACGTCACTGCCGAACATTCCCGCCAGCGGATTCTTGGCGAAACCATTGATGAACACGAGGCTATGAGTCAGCTCAGGAAACATGTCGTAATGGCGCACCAGCATTTCCGCGCCAAAGCTATGACCCCAGAGGCTGGCTTGGTGAATTTCCAAGTGATCCAACAACCCTTTGAGATCTTGCGACATCGCATCGATCGTTAGAAATTCGCGGTTCTCGGGAATTTCCGAGCGATGGTGGGCGCGGTAGTCATAGGTGATGACCTTGTACTTCTTCGAAAAGTGGCGCATCTGCGGGCGCCAATGGTTCATCAAACAGCCAATGCCGTAGTTCATGACGATGGGAAAGCCTTCGCCGCGCACTTCATAGTAAATTTTAGTTCCATCGAAACTGCGGAAAGTTCCCGTTTCCTTCGGCACCAGTGCCGGCGACTGATTTTTCTGCGCTGTCATTCGATAAAGTCCACTTCGATGATGGTTTCCGAGATACGAATTGTGTCTCCCACGCGCAGCACTTGATTGTCCACCGATTCTCCATTGAGCTTGACCATGTCGGGATGCGCGGTTTTGAACACGATGCCTTCGGTGGAAGGTAGAATTTCGAAGCAAAGAGCGGGAGCGCCCGGCTCCCAAATTGGCAGATCAAGGGCGGCGGCGCCGACCTTGCGCGGACCGTAGCCCACCACCCAGCGCGAGTTCACTTGAATGCCACGTATGAAATCCAAGACGAGTGCCGGCTCCAGTGGTGCGACGGGCCGCTGGTTTTCGTTAAACGCCTTGCCGTTGGACTCCAAAAAACTCACCAGAACCTCGTTCCACTTACGCTGCTTCTTGACCGGCGGTGGAAGCGGCAGTGAGTCCGCCGGCGCCGCTGTGGGTATATCGGGCAATTCGGGCGGCCTGCTGCCGACCAAACGGGCCGGAGCCACGGTGGTAGGGGCCTCGTTCAAATCGACCACAACCTCACGGATTCGGACTTCTTGATCGGGACCCTTGGCGGTTTTTTTGGGCGCAGCTTCAGTCGAAATCGAGGATTCGGTGACCGCGAACATTTGGCCCGCGATCTGAAACTGGGTACCCGGCTTCAGTTCAAGCCACGCCACCTTTTGCCCGTTGACCCGTACGCCATTCTTGGAATTGTTGTCTTCGACCGCCCAGGTGCCGCCCGTTTGGGTGATGCGTGCATGGATCGTGGACGCCCGGCCATCTTGGATGACCAAATCACCCTGCCGGCCTAGGGTCATCCCAGGTTTCAAGGGGGTTAGCATGTCCTTGAGGGGTCCATTTAACCCCTTTAAAGCCCAGCTCATTTTTAAGATCTTCCCATACCGTATAGAGGAAGATAAGTCCGGCTTTCGCTTGTCGGGGCCCAGACCCCATGCTAGACCCGAACTTTCAATAATTCCTTGCTCCGCCCAAAGGGCTGGGGCTTTACCCGAAAGGATGCCCTAATGGCTGATTCCAGCGCCAAGATTCTGCGTAAATATGAGTTGGTCGTGATCGTTCACCC
>JAYWAE010000038.1:0-7307 GCA_043782715.1 Pseudobdellovibrionaceae bacterium
TCGGAATAATAGGGAACGAAAAAACTTTCGATGCGGGTGGCGGGCGGCAAAAAGCCTGCGACCATGTTGATTTGATCAACGATGATCTTGGGACACTTGCGCACGCTGAGTTGAACCGTGGTGGGAAATGCTTTCACCCATTTGATCCACTCGCGGATGCCGACGGAGTTGATTGCCGTCACTCCGCTTAGATCGAGAACCACCGCGGTCGCGCCTGCAGCATCAACCGGTTGAAAGTTGGCGTCTTCGTCAACGTTGCCCGTGACTTCGACCGTCAGCTTCGCACCTTCGGATTTTTTGTTTATAGCGAAAGCCATTTCGTCCTCCTCAACGCTGAAACCAATGTAAATGCTTCGGTAGCTGCATACGTTTGCGGTTGCTGAGCCCAAGCGGGATCACACAGCCGAGTACCGTTGCACGGCCGGGCCAAACTCCAAAATATAAACTCGCACCGGCATTGAAGATCATATAACTCCCAATGCCTGCTCCACCAGGACCGAAATTCATCGTCGCCGCGGGGCCTCTTACATAAGTCGCCTTGATTTTATTCAGGTAGCGTTTCAAGTCGAGGCTGCCGTAGGGATCGTGGCAACCCACTAGCAGGCGGTTATCGTCGTGCGCCATGAATATGCGCCCTGACTTTCCGCCATCCAACTTCACTTCATCCGTGTGCCGATTGATACCAGGATTTTTCTGCGTATTGATGTCGACGAAGGGCGCGTTGAATACCGCATTGGTGAACATTTCATCGGTTACAGAGACGATGTCATCCATTATAGTTTGAGAAAGACTCTTAGCTTGCGCGGCTTTAACCATGTCATCGATCACGATTCGTTTTTGCTGTGAGGAGTTAAACTGATGATCGACGCAGATGAGCGACCTTTCGCCCGCAGCGTTTAGCGCGTGCGGCACCAAAATAGAAGCTATGGGAAATTCCAAAAATGCATCTTCATTGCCGACCAAGGCCGCCGACGATTTGATTTCCATATCATATTGATGGCCCTGTTTTTGGCAAATATGCATAAATCCGAGGTCGGTCGCCAGATGCAAAACGTTTTCCGGGGGGATACTCTCCGCCACGCCCACGCAAGCTAGATCGACGGGAGTGTTCCACTCCTCGTTCACCTGCTGCTCCCACAAAGTGGGTTTTGTAAGGCGCGGGGCTGTACTCATGCCGCCTCTTTGCGTTCGTATTCGCACATCACCATGGTCACGTCGTCGATTAAATCTGAACCATTGCGAAAGGCATTGAGTTGCGTGAGCAGGCGCCCCACTTTTAGGTCGGCGTCGGCGCCTTCATTGGCACTGTCGACCAGAGATTTTAAAAAGGCGCGCTCTCCCCACTTTTTGCCCGCGGCATCCTGAATGTCGAGAATGCCATCGGTGTAGAAGAAAACCATATCGCCGGGCGCGAAGTCGAGTGTCGTCTCTTTATAAATGTGGTCTTTGACATCGCCGAGGCGCGGGCCGTTGACCTCATTGAGCGGAATCAAGTCCTTGCGCGTGAGTTTGGCGTTCGATCGTTTGAGCAAATAGGGCGGGTCATGGCTGGCGCTGGCATAGGTGAACTCGCCTCTGAGCAAATCGATGCTGGCAATGAAGAATGTCATCATGATCTGGCCCTTGGAGGTCATATTGATGGCGCGGTTCATGATGGTCAAAGCTTTAGCGGGAGTCATATCGGGCAAACCTTCGATCACCGCCGCGGCCGAGCGGGCCGCGCTGGTGATCAAAGCCGCAGGAGTGCCGTGGCCGGTCGCATCGCCGATCCACAAATAGATCTTGTCGCCGACGCGCGAATAGCTCCACCAGTCTCCGCCGCACTCACTGGCCGGTTCGAAGTGGCCTTTGATATGGATGGGACCGAATTGGACTTCGGATTCAGGAAAGAGCGCCTCTTGCACGGTCTTCACCGTGTCGAGTTCGCTTTGCATGCGCGCCTTCTCGGCGGTCTCGCTCATCAAGCGCGAAACTTCTTCGGCCATGAAGTTGAAGCTTTCGGCTAAACCACCGACCTCATCACGCGACCGGGCTTTGACCCGTACCGAGAAATCGCCGGCCGCGATTTTGCCGGTGGCTTCAAACAATTCACGCAAACTCAACGTCAGTTGGCTTGAGGCGAAAACACTGATCAGAAGAGTGAGTGCAATCAGCGCGACAAAGAACAAAATGGACTTCGCCACAAGCACTTCGACGGCCTTCAGGGCCTTTTGCTTGTCGACCTTCGAGACCACGACCATGTCACCGATGCCGACAGAGGCGTATGAAATCAGGTAAGTCTGATTGTCCTTACCCTTGGCTTCGAGCGTCCCCTCGGCGGCTTTGGAAGACATCACGTTTTGCAGCAAGCTCATATCCTGCGCACCTTGCGGTTCACCGAACGAAACCGACCCGCCGCGCGTGACGACCATGCTGGCATAAAGGCCGACGCCTTCAAACGCGTTGACCATGTCGTCGGCTTGGTAAAGAGCCATTACCACCATGTGGTCCGTTTCGGTCTTTTCACCCAAGCGGAAGGAAATACTGATCGCGCCGGGTGCCAGCGGGCTGGCCATTACGAAACCGGTGTTCTCAACCGCCTGTGCGCGTAATTTACCGATGGTGCTTGGATCGCCGGCAAAATTCTTCGCAGCCGGAGTGTCTTTGACCAGCTCGCCTAATTTTGTATATTGCCCGTCGGCGCCGCGACGGAACAGTATTACCGCATGGGCTTTGGGATTTTTGTTGAACAGGTCGTTGCCGACGTCATTGAACTGCTTGAGGTTGAAATCGTAGTGTTCGACCACGGAGCGCAACTGCCCGTAGGCGCCCTGCATCTCCACCCGCATCTGTGTCGCGAGCGAACGCGATACCGTGGCGCTCGAATCGAACACGTAGGCCACTTTGTCCTTTTGAAAAAGATCCGTCGCCATCACCAGATACAGCGTCAAACTGATCACGGGCAGCGTGGTCAGCAATAGCAGCAGCTTGTAACGGAGTGACAGCCGGATCTTGAAATTGCGCATGCTTATATATCGGCTGAACGTGGGGATCATTTTGGGCCGCGTGGCTAAATCTAGAATAAGGTACCGTCTAGACCGAAGGCGCACCCTCGACGTTGGGACGGACTAGCCGCTTAAACCGGCCAAGTTCCCGTATAAAACATGTCGTCGCCGAACTTCGCGCTCCGCCACTTGCCCAGCATTCCCGGCTGCGCGAGGCTTGCGAATGAAATTTCATTCGACCACCTCAAACCGCCCGGCAGCTCGATCGGAGCGGCGTAGGCGTATATGCGATCGACCAGTTTTTCGCGTATGAAGCCCGCATAGGTCGCGGCGCCGCCCTCGACGAAAAGGGAATGAATGTCCATTTGGCTGAGCCGGTGCATTAGCGCGCGCAACGGCAGCTGAGCGCCCGCCAAATCGAGGTCGATGTGACGGACCCCTTCCACGGGCACCTTCACCCCAGGCCCTGTCACCACGACGACATCCGCGGGCTCTCGCACTTTGAGCAGCTTCGAATCGGCAAGCTTGCTCATGCACTGGCCGAGAGGATCAAGCAAGACCACGCGCTGGCGGTTCTGCGCGAAACGCAAATCGCGCGAATTCAAACGTGGATTGTCGATGAGAAAAGTACCCGCTCCGACCACGACTGCGTCGTAACAGCCGCGCAGAAATTGCACGTGCTCGCGCGATTTTTCGCCGGTGATCCACTGCGGAGTTCCGCCCGGGCGGGCGATTTTGCCGTCCTTCGAACCTGCTACCTTGAGCGCCACGAACGGCCTGTCTTTGCGCATATTGACCAAAAACATTTCACAAAGCTCTTCCAGCTCCTCGTGCAAACCTTCGAACAATTCAGTGTGCTTGCCGGCATCGCGTAAGACTTTCGCGCCGCCGCCACTCACTTTCGGATTGGGATCGATCAACCCGTAAGTCACGGAAGCCAATGGCAGCTGAGAAAGTGCGTGCGCGCACGAAGGCGTTCGGCCCTGGTGCGAGCACGGTTCGAGGGTCACGTAAATATGAGCGCCTTGAAGCTGAGCCGGATTGGCCACCGACTTCAATGCCATGATCTCGGCATGATCTTCGCCCAAGCGCGCATGGTGGCCGCGCCCGATTAAATTTTCGTCACGATCTAAAATAATGCAACCGACGAGTGGATTGGGCGAAACGAACCCGGCGCCCTTTTTCCCCTCTTCGATCGCCAACTGCATCGCTTGAGTAGGAGTCAATTTAGCCTTTCCAAGATTTCCAGTAGTCTTTGAGTTCGACGTTTCCCACCAACGGATCGGCGGTCAGCGGCCAGCGTGAGTCAATCATCACGGCGGTCTCACTGGTTTCGGTTTTCGTGCTCACACTTTTCATCGCCTTGGGATGCGGCCCGTGCGGAAATCCCATCGGGTGAAGGCTCATCATTCCCGCGTGCAGATTGTCGCGCGAGAAGAAATCGCCCTCGTGGTAAAACAGCACTTCATCGTAGTCGATGTTCTGGTGATAGAACGGCACCTTCAAGGCGTCGGCATCGGACTCGAGCGGCCGCGGCAGAAAGGTGCACACCACGAAGTCGCGCGCCACAAAAGTGGTGTGCGCGCTCGGCGGCAAATGCGCCCTGTGGCTCGACAGCGGCATCATGTTTTCAGTGTGCAAAGTGAAGGGATACAAATCGCCCTTCCAACCGAGAGTGTCGTAATAATTCGAATCGTATTCAAAACGCGTAAAGTCGTCGAGACGCTTGATCGTGATCTCTTTGACTTCGGCTTTGAGCGCACTCATGCGTGCGTGTTGCTCTTCCAGCTCAGGCTTACCCAGGGTCGCGGGATCGTAAATCGCATGGCGGCCGACTAAGCCGCGGTCGGGCTCTTCAAAATGACTGGTGCGGTTCTCTATAGTGAGGAACATCGAACGCTCGGAGGGAACGATCGAATGCGTGAGGCACTTGGGGATCATGATGTATTCGCCTTTGCGGTACTTCAGCATGCCATACTCAGTCCAAACTTCGCCGGCGCCTTTGTGGCAGAAGTAAAGCAAATCTCCGTCACCGTCGCGATAGCCTTTGCTGCGATACTCGGGCTTGGCATCCATCCACAAAAGCGAGATCGAGAGATTCTGATTGTACAACATGCGCTGCCAACCGTCCTGCTCGCTCATTTTGACCAAGTCGTACATGTGCGGGCGCAGCGGGCCTTCGATTTTCGTCCAACGCGTGCTCGGCTGCGGCTTGATCAAATGAGAGACCGGCCCAAAAAATCCCTTATGCCCCTGTTCTTCCTCAAACGCACCGTCGGGAATTCCCTTGTGCGCCTGGCGTGTGTACTTACCCTGAAAGTACAAATGCGACATTACAGGTAACCCCGTTTTTTCTGATCGCGCTCGATGGCATCGAACAGCGCTTGAAAGTTGCCTTCGCCAAAGCCGCTGTGGCCTTTGCGCTGGATGATTTCAAAAAAGATCGGTCCGATTAGATTTTTAGTGAAAATCTGCAGCAAGTAACCGGACTGGTCGCCGTCGACCAGCACGCTCAGTTCCTTCACCCGTGCCATGTCCTCGGTGACCTTCGCCACGCGGCCCGGAATTTCTTCATAATAAGTATCGGGCGGGCTATCGAGAAAACTGATGCCGTTGTCTTTGAGATCCTTAACGGATTTCAAAATGTCGAGCGTCAGCATGGCGAGATGCTGAATGCCGGAACCGTGATATTCGTCGAGATACTCTTGGATCTGCGATTTGCCTTCGGTTGGCTCGTTGATCGGAATGGTGATCTTCTGGCAAGGCGAACGCATGACTTTAGAGGTCAGGCCCGTGGCCTGGCCTTTGATGTCGAACTTGCGTACTTCATGAAAATTGAAAATCTTGGTGTAGAAATCGCACCACTTTTGCATTTCACCCTTGGGCACGTTGTTGGTCAGATGATCGATGACCATCATGCCGCGGCCTTTGGGGAAGAGTTCCGGTTGCAGGTAGCGAAAATCATCGTCGAAGTGCACCGGCGCGCGGTAGCGATCGACGAAGTAAACGGCCGAGTCGCCGATACCGAAGATCGCGGGGAAGCTGTGGCTCGCGGCGTCCGACTTGTGCTCGATGGAGCGGGCGCCGCGTTTGACGGCGACATCGAAGGCGCGCTGAGCGCTCTTCGTGCGAAAGCCGGTGGCACAAATCGAAGGCCCATGCTGCTTGGCGAACTTGGCGGCGAACGTGCCCGGCTCATTGTTGATGATGAAATTGACTTGGTTTTGCCGGTAAAGCGTCACGTCTTTTCGCTTGTGCTGGCCGATTTTCTGAAAACCGAACTTAAAAAACATCTGTTCCAACGCGGCTGGATCGGGCGACGCATACTCAACGAATTCAATGCCATCTAAGCCGAGCGGGTTGTCCAGATTTGTGTTGGATTCCATGCCGGTTTCCATATCCCATCCTCATAGCGCCCGAAGGCGTTTTGGTTACGTTTAACCCGTTGAAAGAACCATGTTTGGCGGCCCATTGTCAAAGGCCCGTGACAACCCCGCGGAGCGAAGCTAAATTAGTCCAAACTCAGCTGATCCTAGGAGCTTACATGGCCAGTCAAACCCTACCTTTTCAAACCATAGACAACCCGCAGATGCCGGGTGTGAAGGACGTCGAGCCCCAGGTACTCTGGGACAACCGCCAAACCGTCGCCATCATCGACGTGCGTCGCCCAGACGAGTTCACTGCTGAGCTCGGTCATATCCCCGGCGCCGAGCTGATCGTGCTCGACACCTTACCGCAGCGATTAGTCGATATCAGCAAAGACAAACCTGTGGTCTTCATTTGCCGTTCGGGTGGGCGCTCGGCGCGCGCGGTCGAGTTCGCCATGAGTGAGGGTTGGACCAACGTTTTCAACTTGCGCGGTGGCATGATGCTTTGGAATGAGCTGGGGCTTCAGGTCGAAGGTAGAAACGAGAACTAATGGGCCGCGTATTCGTCAATCGCACTTTGAATCTCAAGCGCATCCGCTTTCTCGGTCTCGACATGGACCACACGCTGGTGCGCTACAATAGCGAAAACTTCGAAGCTCTCGCGCACCGTACGATGGTGGAAAAGTTGGTGAGTGAAAAGGGCTACCCCGAGAGCGTGTTGAAGCTCGCATTCTCCTATGACCGTGCCATTCGCGGCCTAGTCATCGACAAAATGAAGGGCAACATCCTCAAGCTGAGTCGCCATTCGGCCATCCGAGTGAGCTATCACGGCCTAACGCCCATTGATTTTCGCCAGCAGACGCGGCTCTACAAGTCGACGTACATCGATTTGAGCGATCCGAATTACAACTCGGTGGACACGGCGTTCTCGCTGGCGTTTGCGGGTCTATTCATG
>JAYWAE010000039.1:0-7295 GCA_043782715.1 Pseudobdellovibrionaceae bacterium
CGCTTAGCGCCGCTTGAGCGGCCATGGCCTGTTCGAGACGTACGTAGATTTCTTTCAGCACCGGTGCATAGCGCTGTTCGAGCTCTGCTGGGGTGGCGCCGCCAAAGGCAAATGCCAGACCATTGAAATAAGGCGTGAACGTACCGTCGCTTTTTTCTCTTAGATTCTTCAATACAGTGGCGATTTCCAGCATCGCGTTTTTTAAATGCTCGTCGACTTCGCGAATGCGATCGGCACCATCGCCCTTGTCGGGCTGCGCTTGCATGGCGCGATGAAGCGGCACAGTGATTGCCCCGCGTAAAAGGCGCATCACTTCCATACCTGGTGGATCGTTGTGCAACTGATAAGCCGCACTCACCATTTTGTAGCCGAGCATGAGCGCAGCCACGTCGACGCGCGCGAATATCGTTTGCGGTTGCCCCACGGACCACGAGTTGCGTTGCGCGGTCTGCGCGAATGACTTGGCGATCTTGCCGATCTGCTGTCCCAACCAATCCGACTGAGACAGTGGACTGCCCTTCAATGCCAACGCCGAGGGCGGTCTCACCGGCGCACTCGCGCGCGCTGGCGTTGGCGCAGGCCGCAGTGAAGGCGCACGTGGCGCGCTAGGTGGAGGCTCAGTAGGCTTAGAGACAGGCAGCACCGGAGTGGCGACGGCGATCTCACTCACAGGCATCACAGGCTCGCTCGCGACAGGGGCATCGTGCTTGGACTTCTCCAAGGCTTTTCCTGATATCGCATTTTTCAATTTCGCCAAGAAACTCATGGAGTCCGTATCGGCATCTATGCCGCCCAATGTAAATTTCGCCGACAGGACCTAGGGCCAGAGCGCGGTTCAAGTGGCGCCTCTCATTCAAGTCTGGCGAGACTCGGGCCAATTGTAAACAGAACTTCGTCCAAACCATGACAGGAATACATGCAGGACGGGCTCGCGGCCGGCGCAAAAATTCAACTGCTCGAGCGCTTGCCGCGAAGATGGAAATCGCTTTCGATTCCAGTTAAAAAACGCGCCTACCTGGGAGGGTTTGAATGAAATTTCTAGTTTTTGCCGCACTGCTCGTTTCGCCGTTCGCCAACGCCTTTGAATTGATGAAATGCACCTCGCAAAAGAACGGAACCCTATTCGCGTCGTTCGGCCACCTGTACCGTTCCGGCGATACTAAGGCCACCACATTTCCAGCTGAAATCGTCGTGCTCAAAGGCGATCAAACCGTCCGTTTGCTTTACCCCACTGTCGATGAAGCTTTGAAAGTGAACATCGAAACGCGCGAGCGCAGCATTCATATGGACTTCGCGGCGGGCACGACCAAACATCTCCTGCAACTGTTGATGTACGATCCGCGCCTGAGCAATTCCTTCCTCGGCAACTGGATAGTGACTTCTGCCGATGGCCGCGAGACCGCCGATTTGGTGGCCTGTACGGTCGACTAGGAAGATGGACTGCTAGGACTTGTTCCTTAAATTAATCACACTTACTATGATGTGATGATAAAACGCAAAAAACTCACCTGGTCTTTCGCCGTATCGATGATCCTCGCAGGCTGCGCCGCCCCCGCGCAGCCGCGCTCGTCCGCGGCGCCTATCTCTGCACCGGCCGCCGCTGCGCTGCCCGTAAAGGAGTCCCCTCCTCCGTCAGCCAAAAGCACTGCTGAGACCGCAGTCCATAAACACGGAGCCGCGAGCGCAAAGCCGCAAAAGCCGGCGCCGATGCCGGAGCAAAATTGGAAATTGAAAACCGGCAAGTTGAGCGGACCGGGGATCCCGGCTGGCGGAAAGGTCATCAGCACATTCATCAATCCTAAAAACGGCGCGGTCTCGACCGACACCTGCTACACCTATGGCGATTTTGCCGTGGTCGAATCGCGCACCAAGGGCGAAATCGGCGCCGGCGAAGTCACGCTCAGGCGCAAAGGCGCCGGCAATCTGTGCGCGGTCGAATACAAAGGTGAGAATGTGGAAATTAAAATCGGCGAAGGTTACTTCGCCGGTGTTGCCGGAGACTATTTGCTCATGGACGGAGCCGAAGCCGCAGACGGAGTGCTCGATTTTCAACTCTTTGCGATAGAAACCGGAAAGGAAGTCCTCAAAGCACAGCACCACCCGGACGAGGAATTCACGCTCACGCGCAAAGACGGTAAAACTTCTTTAGTTTACTACGCCCGCCTTCCGGTCAAATGCGAGCTGGCTTTGGAAGAACAGGTTTGCTGGAAAAAGGTGCTCGAAGCGAACCAAATCAAAAAGCCTTTGCCGATGCCCGACTGCACGGCCGCTTTCAAAAAGACCGGCACTTCGAGTTTCGAATCGGCTCTGGTCACAGCTCGCGTCCGCATAGGCGATTTAAAATCACCTAAGCCCGAATTCACCGGCGGCAGGGCGACCTGCCAACCGGCACTCTGAGTCCCTATGGGAGCAAGGCCTTCACATTCATCAGGCTCGCGAGTACGCGGTTCACTTTGACTTCGACATCGCCAGCTTCAAGGTCGATCACGCCTACCGGTGTGCCAAGTTTATAATTGTTGAGTTCGGAATCCTTGTACACCGTTCCGCGAACCGAGAAATGACCTGAGCGCAGCTGTTGCCGCAGATCGGCCATGCAGAAAAAATAGTTTTTGCTGCTCTCGGCGTCTTTCACTCTGGTCTGTAACAGCGGCGGGGATTTGGCGCCGTCGCGGGCTCGCCGGTAAATTTTCATTTCTTTATCACTCAGCTTAAAGACCAGCACAGTTTGAAAATTGTGCGGAGCCTGATCGGCATAGTTCACCGCCAGCACGCTATTGGGGCCGGTCTCCATCATCAATAGAAAGTTATGAATGGTTTTTTGCACCGGAAACTTTGGCGAATAGTAGTCGTGCGGGCACTCGTCGCGACCCGTGCCGATTGCGCCATCGGTCGCGATGAATGAAACATGTTTAGAAGCCTGTTCCGGCGCCTCCGTGGCATAAAGCGGCGCATGGCCGAAAAGCCCGGCCATGGTCTTGGGATTTTTCTGGATCGCCTGCCGCAAATTATCCTGAGCCAAATACGCGGGCAAATAGCGATATACGATCAACTCCACGTCCGCCCGCTCCAACGAAACCGATTGACCGAAGACTACCGACGGACGGATATCAAAAGCACCTTCGTGATCGGCATTCTTCTGCAAGGATGCACGGATGGGGAAAAGATGTTCAAACTCATCGCCTTTTTTCTGCAAAGGCCCAAATATCTTAGGCAGATCTTGCAGACAGAAAAACGTCCGGTCTTTTTGCACGCCCTGAGCATCAAAATAAATCGTGGTAAACGCCGGCAACGTTTTTGAGTCTTTGAGAATGTTCTCATAAGCCGCCATCTCTTCGGGATCTAGACGAACACGCAACAGATATTGGTAGTTATGAGGCGGTGTCCCCGAGCGATGCTCCGCGATTATATGGCTGGCGTCTTCTTTCCCGAGGATCATAAAGGAATGCGACCCCAAGCGCGCAACATCGCCGGGCAACATATAATTGCTGCCGCAGTCGGCCGGGCCGGGGGGATGGCTGCCATCATGATTATGCGCATCGTCGTCCGCGTAGCCGCCGGCTCCCGGCTGGCTGGGCGCACCGCTCAGACCAGGAGAGGAAGAGCATCCGCTAAATGCAAACGTCATCACCAAAATGAAAATCTTCACTGCCGCCGCCTCAATTCGCTTGCTTGCATACTCGCATGCGAGGCGCGAGCAAGGGCAGGCATTTTTGCCAAAATCAACCGCGGACTTCCCCGACCTGGGGCTAGGCATCAAGACTCGGGTTAGAATCCTCGATATCATGGAGATCGCGAAGATATTCTCTAATAGTTTGGACACTCATGCTGAATACCCGCTGTACCATCATTGCCGCAATAATGTGTTTCACGTCTGCTGCAAAGGCTGCCGCACCCGTCACTAAGAAACCGGCCGACATCGTCAATCTGAGTCAAATCGATCCGACAATCTTGGTGGCGATGATGTACTTCTCCAACGAAAACTTCACCGGCCGTGTCGTCAACGGCTATAAGGCCAATGCTTGCTACCTCACGCAAGCGGCCGCCGAAGGGTTGCGCAAAGCTCAAGCCCGTCTGCAGGCCAATGGCAAAAGCAGCGGCCGCAATCTCTCCCTGATGGTGCGCGACTGCTATCGTCCGCAAAAAGCAGTGATGGATTTTGTCCACTGGGCCTCGGACCCGGACGACGTTAAAATGAAGAGCGCCTATTATCCTGAGCTCGACAAAAACCAACTCATCCCACTCAACTATATCTCGCCCGTTTCGGGCCATAGCCGGGCTTCGTCGGTCGATCTCACAATCGTCGAATTTGCCGCCGATGGTGCGATCAAACCACTGCCGATGGGCACTCCGGTCGACTACTTCAGTGACCGTTCTCATACGGCGTTTGCGGGGCTCAGCACGACGGAGGCCGACTCGCGCCAGCTTTTGTTCAAAGTGATGAGCCCGGAGTTCAAAAATTACTCCAAAGAGTGGTGGCATTACGCTTTGAAGGTGGAGCCTTACCCGAAAACTTTTTTCGACTTCGACATCGCGCTTACCAATGAACGGGCTCCGCAACAGACGATGGCCGCGCCCACTACGCAAATCAGCGAAGTCTCATTGCTTGCCGAGCTCGATAAGAACAATTCTTCGCCATTGTCGATGGGTGGTCTGTTCAAGCGGATTCACGAGCAACGTGGACTTGCAGTTCCCCCACTCGCAGCCGGCCAACGCACACGCGCCTCGGAGTTGGCGAAGTTCGTCGCCAGCTATGCCGTCTTTAAAGAACAGATGACACTGGATTTGGCCCGCATAATCAAAGATCTCGGCATCGACTGGGAAAAAGAAATTTTAAAAACGTACGATGTCAAATCGGCCAAGACCGAGGCCGGCAAAAAACGGCGCCTCAACGGCAACGTCATGCGCGTGTTCAATGAAAAATGGCTGACATCGGCCGATGGACAATTCGTACTTGCCGGAGTGGTCAATCGCATGGATCGCCGCGACTTCGATCCCGGCCTCTGCGGTGAGCTGCGCTTCATCTACCGCATGGGCTATGAAGTGAAAATGGAAGGCAAGACTTATGCTTCGCGCCTGCCTTTCACGGTCAACATGGTTTTTAGTTACCTCGACGACGGGCAGAATTGCCAGGCCTTGGCTTCGCTCTGGCGCATGGACGGACTAGGCGATAACCCCGCTGCCTCAATGCAAAGCCTGCTGGCGGGACCGCTAGATTTTAAGAAATTGAAATTCAAGCAGATGGAAATTAACGCGCAAATCGCACGCTTCCCGTCTGATCTCGAAAACGACGAGAACCGTAAATTCGCCGGTCAGGCCATCTATTGGATGCGCATATTCGAATTCAATGACAAGGGTGTTTTTTATCCCAAGAAGCTCGAGAACACGCCGGACGTACAAGGCATTTTGAAGGATAAACGACAAAAGGAACTCGAGGAATACCTCTCCGCACACATGGCGGAGATCGATATCGGTGTTTTCAAGCTCCCCGATTCACTCTCAGCCGATCTCGCGCTCAGTTTTTCGACCGCTGGCAGCGCCCGTACGGCCAATCGCCCCTTTGATCTCATACTCAGCCGCGACCGCGCCGATCAACTGGTTGTGAACTCTGGCGTCGCCGCCGCCAATCTCAAGTTCATCGCTTCTGGAGCGGGCTTACTTGAGCGCCTCAACACCTCGTCGTGTATGGGTTGCCACCAATCGTCGTCGACCGCCGGTTTTCACTTTCTCGGTTTCGACCGCAGTGACTTCGGAGCCGATCCCAAGGCCGTCAAAGTCGCGTTAGATGGCAATAAACTACAGCTTCCATTTTCGCCCCATGTTTATGGGGAAATCGCACGCCGTAAGCACTACATCGAAAGGCTTTCCCTTGGCCTTCCGCCCAATCGCTTTCGCCCGCATCCATCCGCGCCGGCCGCGGATTGGGCACGCACCGGTTCCACTTATACAGAGGCTAGCGACAATATGCCCTGCCCGCTTGAGAGTGAGAAAGCCATGGCCTCCTCCGCCCGCTGGAGCTGCAACTCTTCGCGCGGCTTGAGTTGCAAAGCTCTGCTCAAAAATGCCAGCGCCTCGGCTGGTCTAGGTCAATGCGTTCCCGGCCAAGACGGAATTTACGCTGGACTCTCTTGTCGTTCGAATGTCATCGAAGATTCAACCGCCGCATCGGCGGCAAGTGGCAAGCTGGCCGGCAAGGCTTGGCTCACATACAGCAGCGGCGCCTTTAATGACCGCGTCAGCGGAGAACAGCTGATATACAAAATCAAAGAAAGCAAGCTGGCGGAGTCGGGCATGGATTACAACTGCCGTCCCACCGCGATCGGCGTTCCTCTCGGCCGCGTCACCCGTCCGTGCAAAGCCGAAGAAAGCATGTTCTCCGCGATCAAACCCGGAGTGATGCCAAAGGAAATTTGCGCCATCGTCGGCGGCAAGGGTTTTGAACAAATGGCCCGCGGCTACTTCGACAGTGTCAAGTTCGCCGAAAGCGTCGGCCGAGGTCTGCTCAATACCTGCACTCCCAGCCACTTCTGCCGCGAGGACTACATCTGCCAAAGCATGCCCGATTTGCTTACAGGACCAAAATTTAACGTCAGCGAAAAAACTTTGAATCTAATCAAAAATCAAAAGATCGGTTTCTGCACACCTACTTATTTTGTTTATCAGCTGCGCCTGGATGGACATCCGAATCCGCTTTAGTAGCGTTTCAAAATGAGACTTGATGCGCAGGCTTTGGGCGTGCGCGCACTCTCTCTACATGCGATCCCCGGATGACACGCCTGCGGGCAGTCTGCGTTGATTTACGCTGGCACTGGCCTTGAATAAGGCTAATGCACAGTTTCAATTAAAGGAGTCGCAATGGCCGCAGCTCAGCTCTCAATCCCAGTCACCTATTTGATCGACCGCACCGGAGCCAACAAGATCGCCCTGCAGCCGGATATGATTCTAGGACGCGAGACCGGCATCTCCGCTCAAGGTGTGAGCCGCCAGCACTGCGCCATCCGCTTTCATGGTGAACACTTCTACGTCGCCGATATGAGCAGCACCTATGGGACGTTTCTTAACAAACGGCGTATTGAACCGAATCAGTGGCAAAAGCTTTCGCTGGGCGATTCGCTTCGTATTGGCACTTTAGATCTGCAGCTCGAATACGGCGCGGTGACCGGACCAAAGCCCGCACGCACCAAGCCTGTCGCAATGAGAGCCGAAGCCGCAGCTGAGCCCGAAATCGCTGAGCGCGAAGTAGACGGTATGAACCCGGATCAGTTTGAGCCGGCTTCGATTTGGCTCCGAGTTTTGAG
>JAYWAE010000040.1:0-7266 GCA_043782715.1 Pseudobdellovibrionaceae bacterium
TCATATTTGTTATGACGGTCTATTTGGTGGCCGAAGGACCACGTATCGTGGAATGGTTGAGCGCGTTTTTCGATCACTCCGTACAAAAGAAAATCAAGCAAACGGCAAACGAAATGGAAAAGATCATTTCGGCCTACGTCCTTGGCCAATTTGTAACCTCGCTACTTTCGTTTCTTTTCGTTTTGTTCACCCTCATGATGCTCGGAGTGCCAAACTCACTTTTATTGGCAACGCTCTCGGGCATTCTCGATATTCTTCCCATTCTGGGATTTGTCTTGGCGGTGATACCGGCGATGCTATTCGCGGCCAGCGTTTCGGCCACCATGCCATGGGCCGTTTTGGTCGCATATGTCGTCTACCACGTGCTCGAAAATTATCTGATCGTTCCGTGGATATATGGGAAACGAATGCGCGTCTCGAGCTTTGTGGTTTTCTTCTCCTTGATCGCCTCGGGCCTGATCGGGGGTATCGAGGGAGCCATTGTCGTGCTCCCCATCGTGGCCGCCTATCCGATCGTAGAGCGAATTTGGCTGCGCCGGTATGTGCGCAAAGAAGCGCTTGTCGAGCACGCGCCGAAATGATGCTATAGTCAGAATTCAATGTAAGCGAGGCTGGATTGAAACTGACCCATTTGTTGGAGCATCACCGCAAATTCAGCGGCCGTGGTCTCCCCGGGAGTTTGGGCGACGGCTATCTCGTCGTGCACAACCGTTTTTATCGCTGGATTCGCGAAGCGGCACTGGCCTCCGGCTTTCGCTTCAGTGCCGAAAAAAACGAAGCGTTCGAATCCTTTCCTCTTCTGCAACTCGAAAATATTTTACGCGCGCGGGTTTTGCCTTACGTGAACAATGCAGCTGCATTGGAGCAGCTGACACCGGTCCAACTGCTCGCCCTGGATTGGCAGGATGTCGATGGTAATTTAAAAAAGAACTACGTCTTTCATGAGGGTTGCCACGCCGTCGTGCGCGGCTTAGCGGGCGAGGTTCTGGGGCCGAGCGGGGAAATGCACGATCTCAAAACGCAACGCAGGTTCGCGCTGCGAATGTTGCTTGAGGAATCTTGCGCCAACACGGTCGAGCTTTTGGGCACGGTGGATGCAAACGATCAAATTCACCGGTTATTTTTCGAGATGAATTCCTACATGGGAAATTTTGAAAATCGAACCAACGTCAAAAATGCCTTTGCCGAGATAGGTGAGGCGACCGTCATCAAGTTTGTAACCTTGGCCTATCTGCAAGCCAACTTTTTGCGCGAAAAAATCGAAGACCGTGAGTTTGCGGCCATGATCCGCTTCGCCACAGGAGGCGCCGAGCTCGACGCGAAAAAACAGAAGTCCCTACGGGCCTTGAGTAAAGTCGCCTTTCAACTGAGCGAGCGGTTCCGGGTGCAAACGACAAGCTTCCATTTGCGCCTCGCCGGCATTAAGACACCCGCCAAAGAACTGTTTGGTTTTGATTTCATGGGCGAGCTGAAGTCGGGCCCGTATCGCGAGGTTTTTGATCGCTGGGCGGGTCTAGGTACCTTTGCCAGCCCCCAAGCTCCGGTTTAGGATAGGGCATGAACATCACTGTCACACACGAGGAACACAGTTTCGGCATGACCAGCCTTTTGTTCGTGGGTGCCCTAGGGTTGTCGGCGGCCTATTGTTTGGTTTTTTGGAGTTCTCCGCTGAAGTGGCTCGGTATGGGCGCGGCGGTGCTCTCTTTCGGCGGTCTATGTTACTCGTTCCTCAAGAAGCAGCTGCTTCTGCAAATTGACGACAAGGGGATCTTCGATGCCACGCTGGGCGTGGGCAAGATCGCGTGGGAAGACGTGGATGATGCCCAGTTGCAGACCACCGAACAGAAATGCTTTCTCTGCCTGCGAATTCGCAATCCCGAGCCGTACCTTCGGCGCTCGTGGGGGCCTTTGCGTAAAAAGATTCAGTTCCATCGCGGTTTGGGATTTCATGGCTTCAATGTGAATGTGAGCCCGGCTAATGTCGACCTTCTCGAACTCAAAAAGCAGATCGATCGCCGCATCCGCCGCGACTCTCGGGCCTGAGCTTAGCTCGGCATCGCCTTTACGCTTTTCACCAGCTCCATGATTTCTTGATCGCGTTCAGTGACAAAGTTAATCACACGGCCCGCGCGCCCTGCGCGCGCGGTTCTGCCTGCGCGATGCAAGTAGTTCTCCAGATGCTGGGGCATGTGATAGTTGATCACGCGGCCGACGTGTTCGACATCCAGTCCGCGCGATGCCAAATCCGTGGAAATTAGCCACTGGACTTTGCCTTCACGGAAGGCCTTCAGGTTATTGCGGCGTTCGATCTTGTCCATCTCACCGCGATAGATCACGCATGCGACGCCTTTTTTCACCATGTCCTTGGCGAGGGCGTCACATTGTTCGCGGGTGTTGGTGAAGATCAAAGTCCCGCCCGTAACCGCGTTCTTCATCAACGTTTCGAGCAGGGGAAAGCGTTTGCCGTTCAAAACCTTTAGGTTTTCGGTTTGCAGCGTAGCCACCACACGGCTGCTACCCTTGGTGCGAATGATTTCTGCATCGGGCACGAGCTCGGTCATTAATTTTTGCACGTCTGCCGAAACGGTTGCGGAAAACAAAGCAATTTGCAACGTCTGCGGGCAGGCGCTCACGATCTTGGTGGCCTCAGCCATGAATCCGGGATCGAGCATCTGATCGGCTTCGTCAAAAATCAATGTACGTGTCTGCTCCAGGTCGATTTGCCGGCGCATCAGCATTTGCACCAGGCGTCCCGGCGTCGCCACCAAAACTTCAAACTGGCCTTTGACATTTTCTTTGGCGACTTGCAGTTTGGTTCCGCCCAAAATCGTACGCACGCGTAAGCGCGTCGTGTGCGTGAAAGTTTTAAAAACACGGCTCACCTGTTCGCCTAGTTCACGTGTGGGCACCACGATCAACGCTCTCGGAGTGCCCTCGTCGCGTACCTTGTCGCCGTCGTTCTCCTGCTGCTTGAGCAAGTGCAAAATAGGAAGTGCGTAGGCCATAGTTTTGCCACTGCCGGTTTCGGCCACGCCGACTAACGATTTGCCGGCGAGCAAAAGCGGAATGGCTTTGCTTTGAATTTCGGTCGGCGTGGCAAAAGCCGACTCTTTGAGAGTTTGCTGCAGAGATTTGAGCAGTCCGAAGTCGTGAAAGGAGGCCATTGAGTTTCCTGACGGTTTGGATCGAACCAAAGAAAAGCAAGAGTGATACCGTCGAAACAGCGATTAAGTCGAAGGGATTCCTTATGAGCTGCGGGCCTTTGGACAAAATTTCGGACTGTACATAAAACAGACGACTTCGCCCTAAACCCAAAAGCGAAGAAGTCGCCACGAAAGTTCCAAAATTGTACTAGGTGCCGGTTTAGTACTTGTGTCAGTAAAAACGCCCCACAACTTTGGCTTTCGTGCGGATATAACGGTTTTAATAGAGGCACGGCACTTGCTGATTGGGAGTGTAACCAATGACTGGGAGTGAAAATGGCGAATGTTAAGTTCAAAATCTTGGCCGGGTTACTGGCTCTTGCTCTAAGTCCGCAAGCTTTTGCGGACTCGGGTTTGTTCGTCGAGCCCGCGCTCACCTACGAGGCCGGTAGCACGAAGGCTACGTACCCGAGCCCGTTGTCAGATTCAACAGGGCATACCAACGGAGTTGGCATTGGTGCGCGGGTTGGCTTTCATATCGCGGAAGTGATATTTGCAGGGATCGATGCGCGCTATAGCAAGCCTCACTTCACCGATTCCTCGCTCAATTACGGGGCGACCGCGACCGAAACCAATTGGGGCCCGGTGGTGGGACTGCAAACTCCACTCATCGGACTTCGTGTATGGGCAGGCTATATTTTGGGTGGCGACTTAGACCCGGACGCGAGCGGAAATGTCGATGTCAAATACTCGAGTGCCACGGGTTATCGTATGGGCGCCGGATTTCGCGTCATGATGGTGAGTTTGAATCTGGAATATCAGCAGCTGAAATATGGCACGACCACGCTGCAGCAGGCAGGACCGCTTAGCGGAAACTTGAGCAATGTGAAATTGAACGACGACAGTTGGATAGCCAGCGTGTCTTTCCCGATCGAATTGTAAGCGCTTAATCAACATGAATAAACATTACTAATATAAAGGGGATTTGTTATGGGAAAAAGTGTACCGCGCGTTCTAGTAATTGAAGACGATGCCGACGTTGCCGAGATCACCCGCTACCTGGTGAATCAATTCTCAGGCGGAAGAACCGAATGGGTTCAAGATAGTTATGCGGCTCTCGATGCGCTATGTGAAAATCGCTATGACTATGTCATTGTCGACCAAAATCTTCCGGGCCTCAAAGGTTTGGAGTTGTTGAGCGCGATGGACAATGCTCTCGATCGCGACCCGGTCTTGAGCGACCGCATCGTCATGGACCGGCCGATTTCGGTCATCTTCATGTCGGGAGCAAAGGTCGAAGTTCCTGCAGGTTTTAAATTGAAGCATTTTGTGATTCAAGATTTCGTCGCCAAAAGCTCGTTGAGCCGCGGCCTTGCACGCAATCTTGCTTCGTAAAATAAACCCATAAATTAAAGGAGTATGAGATGAAAAAGTTAGCGTTACTGGTATTCGGAGTAGTTGTCGCCGCTTCTGTAAATGCCGCGGATCAAGAAGATAAGAACTCCGCAACCGTGGATCATTCCAAAAACCCGATCACGGGCACAAAGACGACGACCAAGGAATGGAAGCATAAGAAAAAAGGTGCCCATGGAAAAGTGGACCACACGACTACTGAGACGACCAAAGAGAAGACGGACGGCACTGTGGAGAAGAAAACAGAAGTCGAGAATAAGTCGGACGCGAAGTAGGGCGGAGTTTTAGGTTAGTAAGATTTTTTCATGACCGTGTTGCTTAAATCGACGGTGCCCAGCGCCGTCGGTGGTAATTCCAAACTGGCGTACCAGCGTGTTGATCCGATGCAAAATCCGAAATGCGGAAGCGCTAACCCGTGAGAGTATTGGCCAAATCGAGAATTGGTTTTTAAAACCGGACAGCGAACAGTAAATATTCTGCTGGCGAACTAATTTTGAAGATTAACTATCCGGAATTACTTCACTTCATCATAAATCATCAACACGCTGGTACGCCAGTTTACGATGACAAAAGGTCTAAGTGGTGAAACGATCAGGGCTCATCCCAACCCTGGAGAGTTATCTTGGCGTATCCATTCCTGCAGGACGTCGTTCGCGCGTTGACGGGATGGCAGATCTGGCTGCCACTTCCTACCTTTGGCCTGATGCTGGCGGCTGGGGCCTTGAGTGGCTTTGCGGTCTTTCACAAAATCGTAAAAGAATACGAGGCGGACGGGCGCCTGCCGACCCGGCCCGTCGCGATGAGTGCCAATATCAGCGATTTTGCCACCGTTCTGATGATCGGGGGGCTCATCGGTGCGCGCGTGTTTTCGATTTTGGAAGATCCTACTGATTTTTTTAGCGACCCAATTGGGATTCTCTTTTCTAGCGGCGGGTTGGCGATTTACGGCGGTATCATTTGTGGATTTACCTCGGGCTATGTCTATGTCCGGCGCAAAAAACTGCCCGCGCGTGTGATCGCCGACGCTTCGGCGGCGGGTTTAATGATTTCATACGCCGTTGGGCGCATTGGCTGTCAGATTTCAGGCGATGGAGACTGGGGGATTCCCGCTGATTTGAGCTTGAAGCCGGCTTGGCTGCCGGAATGGTTTTGGGTGCAGAGTTACACTCACAATGTGGTGGGCCGGGTGATTCCACCACCGGGAGTTTATCCCACTCCGCTATATGAATCGGCCGCAGCGTTTCTGCTTTTTGCGATTCTATATTTAATGCGAAACCACAGGTTCGGGGCAGGCTGGCTGTTCGCTCTCTATCTTTTTTTGGCGGGCGCGGAGCGGTTTTTTATCGAGAAGATCCGAGTGAATGTGAAGTATTCTGTCGGCAGTTGGCATTTTACTCAGGCGGAATTGATCTCTGTGATATTCATGGCACTCGGTCTCGCGGGTATGGGGTTTTATATGCGCCATCGTTCTGAACAAAAAAGCCCCGCTTAAGCGGGGCTTTTGTACACCTAGTTTTCGAATCGAAGCGACTATTTTCCTCTAAAAAAGAACACCCAGGCAAGTACGCAAAGGAAACCGGGAACGCCGAGCATATACATAATGATCGGGGCCGCTACGCGGCCGTTTACGTTGTCGATTGCATTGCTTATGGCTTTCATACTTCCATCCTTTGTTAAAGTTAGCTTAAGCCCCAGCAATGCAAGTTTCCGTCCAATTCTTTCGGCACACTGCTTGCTCTCGTTCAGGCATTAGGGTTTCCAAACAACGTGCGAGCAGGGGTGGACATATGAGCATAGGAACTATTCTTTTGATTGTGCTGGTGCTGGCATTGGTCGGTGCACTTCCGTCTTGGCCGCACAGCCGGGGCTGGGGATACGGCCCGAGCGGCGGCGCAGGTCTTTTAGTTGTGATTGTACTCGTACTGCTTTTGACCGGGCGAATTTAGAGTATTGGCCTCATCCCATTGGGGCGGACCGCGAATGGCATCTTGGCCCGGCGTGGGTGGATTGCGAGTGTGCTGACACTGGGGTTGGTATAGACTGCCTCACAATGCGCATACACTCGGTATTCCTAGGTGCGGTAGCACTGTCCAATGGGATTGAGCCTATTCATCTTCCTGCTCCGGTATTGGGAATATGAACGGTCATATTTCTTTCCCTGGGAAAATTCATCTGATCGACAGCGACCAAAAGTTGCTGTCGATGCACGTCGGCGCCGTGCAGGAGCTTGGGTTCGATACCGAAACGCGGCCCAGCTTTAAGCAAGGCGAGGTCTATCGAGTGGCGCTGTTGCAGCTCGCGACCGAAGTGGATGCGTACCTGATTCGCCTGCATCGAGTATCGTCGTTTCACGTCCTCAAGAATATTTTAGAAGACGGCAAGGTCACCAAAGTTGGCGTCGCGATTCGCGATGACCTGAGGGCACTACAAAAGATGTTTAGTTTTATTCCTCAAGGTTTCGTCGAACTGCAAGACGTCGCCAAGAAAAAGGGGTTAGAGAACATCGGATTGAAAGGCATGACTCAAGAGGTGTTGAACCAGACCTTGTCGAAGAAAGCGAAGATCACCAACTGGGAAGCCAGGCAATTGACCGAGCCACAGCTTCTCTACGCCGCGACCGATGCATGGGTGGGATTGACGATCTACCGCAAGCTGATTAGTCGCTGAGCCATTGGCCACGAGTCGGAAAAGGACTCGGAACTCCGGTCCG
>JAYWAE010000041.1:0-2752 GCA_043782715.1 Pseudobdellovibrionaceae bacterium
CGTGTCAGCGGTCTCGCCGCTCTGAGAAATGGCGATGAACAGCGAGTTTTTCGGCAGCACGGGATGGCGGTAGCGGAACTCGCTGGCGATATCACACTCGACCGGCACGCGTGCCAGGCGCTCGATCACATACTCGCCGATCAAACCGGCGTAGTAGGAAGTTCCGCAGGCGACTACGAACACGCGTTCGATGTCTTGGAAGACTTTGCTCACGTCGAAGCCGACGCCTTCGAGCTTGACCGAGTTCTTGTCGAGATCGATGTGCGGTTGCATGGCCGCAGCGATGGCGCGGGGCTGTTCGAAAATTTCTTTGAGCATGTAATGCTGAAAGCCGCCTTTGTTGGCGGCTTCCGTGGACCAGTCGATTTCACTCACGGTCTTTTTGATGCTGGCGCCGTCTTCGGAGAAAACTTCGTAGCTCTTCCCCTGAATGCGCACGACCTCGCCATCCTCCAGATAAACGATTCTCTTGGTGTACGAAACAATCGCCTGCACGTCGCTGGCGACATACATTGCGTCCGCACCGACACCGACGATGAGGGGTGGGCCATTTTTAAATGCGACGATCGTGTCGGGCTGCGCTTCGTTCACCACTACGATGGCGTAGGCACCGGTCAACCCCGGCAGCACTTTCAAGACCGCTTGCAACAGATCTGGAGTCGACTTCAATTGCAGGTCGATCAAATGCGCGACCAGTTCCGAATCGGTGTCGCTCTCGAGTAGGGCGCCGCCTTTGACCAGCTTTTCGCGCAGCTCGACGTAATTTTCGATAATGCCGTTGTGTACAAGTGAAACTTTGCCGACGCAGTGGGGATGGGCATTGCGCTCGCTCGGCTTGCCATGTGTCGCCCAACGCGTGTGGCCGATGCCCAGGTGGCCGGAGAATTTTTCGTCTCTGAGTTTAGTGGCGAGGTTGGATAGCTTGCCCTCGGCGCGTACGCGCTTGAAGTGACCGCCGTCGAGGATGCTGACCCCGGCACTGTCGTAGCCGCGGTACTCGAGCGCCTTGAGTCCGGTCATGATCACGTCTTTGGGATCTTTGGGCCCGTAATAGCCGACGATGCCGCACATCTACTTATCCTTTTTTTTAGGAACGTAATTTTCTTTTACAAATTGGCGCGAGCGCGCGACGGCTAGCGCATTGGCCGGCACGTTCTTGGTGATAGTGGAGCCAGACCCGATCACAGCACCGTCGCCGATTTCAACTGGCGCCACGAACTGCGAGTCGCTGCCGACAAAAACATCTCTGCCGATTTTGGTGACGTATTTCTTTTTATCGGCCGCGTAGTTGCAAGTGATCGTGCCGCAGCCGATGTTGGTGTTCTCTCCGACTTCGGCATCGCCCAAATAGGTGAGGTGGCTGGCCTTGGCGCCTTTGGCGAACTTCACTTTCTTCATTTCGACGAAGTTGCCGACTTTGCATTCCTCGCCGATCTCAGTACCCGGGCGCAAATGTGCGTAGGGCCCGATGTCGGTGTTTTTTTCGACCTTGGCGCCTTCCATATAGCAGCCGGCTTTGACGTGCACATTTTCCGCCAGCACCGTGTCGGTGATCACGCAGCCGGACTCGATGCAGGCGAAAGCGCCGATCTTGGTGCTGCCGCGCAAAAAAACTCCGGGATAGATGACGGCCGCGGGCGCGACTTCGACCGTGTCTTCGATGTAAACGGATTTAGGTTCGATGAGCATGACGCCGCTCTCGAGGAGCCGCTTGGCTTTGCGGCGAAATGCCATGCGCGTGGCCTGTGCCAGCTCACCTTGCGTGTTCACGCCCAGTGCGACGCGCGGACTGGCCAACAAGCCCTCGACCTTTAAGCCGTCGTCGACTGCGAGCTCGATTAAATCGGTGAGGTAAAATTCGCCTTGGGCATTGTGGCTTTCGATGCGTGGAAGCAAGTCGATCAGCGCATCGGCCTTCGCCACATAAATGCCCGTGTTGACCTCTTTGATCTTGAGTGCTTCATGCGAAGCATCTTTCGCTTCGACGATGGCGCGTACAACTCCCTGATTGCGCACGATGCGCCCGAACATTCCGGGATCTTTCAAGGCGCAGGTCACGACGGCGATGTCGGCGCGTGAAGCCGCGAAGTCCTGGCGAAACTTTATGATATCGGCGGCTTCAAGCAAGGGATGATCGCCGTTCAAAATTACGACGTCGCCTTCGAGTGATTCGACTTGCGCCGCACGGACCGCGTCCGCCGTACCGAGTTGCTTTTCTTGCTTGAAACAATTGGCGCCCATCGGCTCGACGATATTGCGCACCAAATCTCCGCCAAACCCGACGATCACCCGCACGTCGGTGGCGCCGGCTTCTTTCACCGCGCCGAGGACGCGCTCGATCATCGGGCGGCCGGCGACCGGATGCACGACTTTCGGCAGCGGCGTATTCATGCGCGTGCCTCGACCTGCAGCGAGAATGATGGCGGAAAATCCAGACATATAGATAAGCTATCGGTCTTTGAGCGGGTCTGCAACTCCACTAACGCATTGTCCGGACCGCTCCCGGCATGCTACCTTTTTGCCATGATTAGCGAGCCCAATTGGACACACTCCGGACTTGGATCCGCGATCGCTTTGCACGCGTCGCACGCTCTGATCGATTTGAAAAAGCTGCGCCCCATTTTGTTGATGGGCGGAGTGCACGGTGATGAGCCACTCGGCGTGCACTTGGCGCAAAAGACGCTGGAACTTTTGCAGGCCAATGCCTCTGCGCCGCGGCCTCTGCCCACCGTGCCTTGGGTCCTGATTCCCG
>JAYWAE010000042.1:0-2742 GCA_043782715.1 Pseudobdellovibrionaceae bacterium
TCAGTCTCAACGACAATTTACTCAATCGCGCTTCACTGGCCGAAATTCGCGATGTGATGGGGCACGAGCTCGGCCACTACGTTTTGCACCATGTGCAAAAGACAGTTCTGGAGTTCGCGCTGGTGCTGCTGTTGGGATTTTATTTTCTTTACTTCAGCATGAACTGGTACGTGCGCAAGTATGGCCAAGCCCATGGCATAAAAAGCGTGGCCGACACCGCGGGCCTGCCGGTCATGGTGATGCTAATGGGAATTTTTATGACCCTGATGACTCCTGTGACCAACACGATCACGCGGGTTTCGGAAGTGGAAGCGGATCAGTTCGGCTTGAACCTGGCGCGTGAACCCGACGGGTTCGCCAAAGTCGCGGTCAAGCTGAGCGAGTATCGCAAAATGTCGCCTGGATATTGGGAAGAGATCATTTTCTACGATCACCCGAGCGGGGAAAACCGCATTCGTATGGCTATGACTTGGAAAGAAGAAAGCTTAAAGCTAGTACCTAAAGATTAAACGAGTTCAGCCCTCGAGTTTTAGTACCCAAGCCGGAAATTCAATGGCAGCGGATTTGGATTTAAGCAGGCTGTAGAAAATCAGATTGCGCATCACCAGGCGCACGTACGAGCGTGTTTCCTCGTATGGAATATCTTCGATAAACTCCTGCGCGTCACCGCGAAAGCGCTCCTTCATCCAGCCGCGGATCACCTCTTCGCTGGCGTTGTAGCTGGCGACGGCAAGAATGAACTGGCCCTTGTGACGGCTGAAGAGTTCTTTGAGATGGGCCGCACCTAAGTAAATGTTCGTTTTGGGATCGTACAAGTCTTCCATCGTCGAATAAGGAATGCCGTATTTCGTGGCCATTTGTGCGGCCACTTCGGGGAGTAGCTGCATCACTCCAAAAGCATCGGCCAAGCTGCGTGCATGCGGATCGAACGCCGACTCCTGGCGGATGATCGCATAAATCAACTCCGGCTCGACGCCGAATTGCGCGCCGGCTTTCAAAGCATCTTCGTTCCAAGGTTGAGGAAAAAGCAAATCCGGATGGCGTTCGAAAATGTTCTTACGCCGATCCGGCGGAAGCGTGCCGAGGCTCTCGTAGAGCTTCATGTAAAGGCCGCCACGCGCGTAGTATTGAAAAATCCGCACCCAGCCTTCGTCGGTTTGGCCTTCCGCCTTTTTATACGCTTGCGACGACTGATCGAGCAGGGCGGTGAGGGCGTCTTTCTCGGCAAGCTGGCCGAGCCAGTCCGCAACGGCGGTGTCCATCGGCAGCGGGGCCGGTGTCGCGGGTGCAGTTTCGGGCGGGAGCGTGGCGAGTTTGATGCTGACGCCGAGCTGCTTGTGCGCCAGCAGGCCGTAATAACCGAGTGGATCGAGTTCAATCAAGCGCTCGAACGTGGCCTTGGAGCTGTCGACCGCACCATTGTCGAACTGCGTGCGGCCGAGCCAATAAAGAGCGCGCGCACGAGTAAAATCGGTTTGTGTTTTGTCGTCGAGATCTTGCAACACCTCGACGGCCCGGCCCAAGTTTCCGCGCCGGCGTTCGTTCCAGGCCGTGTACCAAAGAATTTTGTCGCGCAGGTCGCCGTCGGTGAGGCGCTCCTTGAGCGCCGATTCCATGAAATGGGAAACTCCGGCGAGATCTTTTTTGTCCTCACTCAGGCGTCCGCGCAGCCAATACAACTCAGCCAGAGACACTTTGCCCTTTTTGGATTTTTCCAAGCGCACAAAAATCTTTTCCGCATCACCAGTACGGCCGAGCGTCCACAGCGCGCGGGCCAGGTAAACTTCGGCATCGTATTCAGCTGCCATCAAGCTGCGCGAGCGGGGCGATGCCTTGAGCTGAGTCTTGAGAAAATCGATCAACCGCTGCGCGGATTTGATATGCGTCTCGTTCTGCCGCGCGTTTTTATAGCCTAGGCGCAAGCCTTTGAGCGCGGCGGTTTTGGAGTCGGTGTCGAAGGTGCCGCTCTTAATGACTTTTTCGTAATACTCGCGTGCCTTCGCGAACTGCCGGGCAAGACGCAAATCGTTCGCAAGTTTGAGATAGTCTTTCTCAGCCGGCTCAGGTTCGAGGCGGGGAGCGATGGCATACAGCCGCTGTCTGAGTTCGGTTTTGCGCTCCGCCAGACCCAACTCGTCCGCGCGTAGAAGGGCTAAATTCATCCATTTTATTTTTTCAGACTGCGGCAGCTTCTGCTTGGATTTTTCCACGGCCAGCTCGAGTTCCGCGGTTTTGTCCTGGCGCTCGCCCGCCAACTTCAAATAGATATCCGTCGCCAGGTCTTGCAGGTAGGGCGGCCATTGCGTGCGCTCGAGCGCCGGCATGGTTTCGCCGGGACATATTTCAATCGCGCGCAGGCGGGCGATGTCGTGAGCGGGAAACTTCGCATCGGCACCCAAAGTGGTAAAGCCCGCGCAGGCCTTAACGGCATCGGTTGCGGCAAAGAGCCGTGCCGTTTGATATTCCATCAACCATAGTGCTTCTACTTCAGGATTGGCGCGCGCTGGTGCTTTCAGCGGAGTCGAATGGCAGCCCAACAGCAGCAGTAAACACATTCCAAGGGCCGCGGCTAAGATGCGAATCATTTTTAGAGTTTAGGGGAGCCGCGGGCCGCTGTAAAGCGAGGTGCACTGGCTACGGTTGAAATCACGCCGAGAACAACGAGAAGCGCCCCAACCAAACCACGCCAGCCGATGGGCTCACCGCGAATCCACCCGACATTCATCCGGGTGAGGTAGGTCA
>JAYWAE010000043.1:0-2736 GCA_043782715.1 Pseudobdellovibrionaceae bacterium
CAAATTTCAAATCGCCGGCGAGGGCACGCATAGCTCCAAACCGGGCGACTTCTCAGCTTTGATTTACCTGCGCGGCGGCGGAGTTTACGGCCAGAAAAGCGGCGACCAAAGTCAAACCTTTGGCGCCGGGGGTTACAATTGGAAGGGTCACGTGAGCGGGGCATACGCCCATGCGGGCGCCTCGATGGGTTTTCGCGTGGCTGAGCATGCATTGATTTATTGGGGCGGAGCCTTCGGCCAGTACTGGATGAGCAGTGAAGTGGATCAAGATGCTCACACTTCGACCGGCGACAAGGGTGGGAGCTACAAAAGCGGCGACAACGGTAAGGCCTACACGGGCGGCTTTGGCGCGGAATTCAATTGGTCCAGAGTGCAATTCTTCGTCAGCGGTGAAGGCACGTCTTACGGTTACGAGCACACTCACTCTCACTTCGATCCGTTCGTTCATGCCGGCGTCATCATCACTCCACCCTGAGCCGTGCGCGCTCTGCTTGAGCGCGCGAGCCACGGAATGCCCGGGTGCGCCGGGATTTTTTCACTGCGCGCAATGTGACGCGCGCTTTTTGCATCCGTCACGCCGCCTGCCTGCCGCCGAGGAAGAAGCGCGCTATCGCTCACACAACAACGATCCCGCCGACGCCGGTTATCGCCTGTTTTTAAACCCCTTGGTGGAGGCGCTCGCGCCGATGCTCGCGGCGGGCGCTCAGGGTCTTGATTTCGGCTGCGGCCCAGGTCCGTTGTTGGCCCAGATGTTTACTGAGCGCGGTTGCGTGATGGAAACCTATGATCCGATCTTTCAATCTCGCCTGCCCGCGGGCGGCGCACGCTTTGATTTTGTCACGCTCAGCGAAGTGGCCGAACATCTGTTCACACCCCTCGCCGATTTTCGCCAGCTTGCAGGCTGGCTCAAACCCGGTGGGTGGCTGGGCATCATGACGGCGCTCACCGATCAGGTCGACTTTGCCACTTGGTATTACCGCCGCGACCCGACACATGTCGTGTTCTACTCGCGCCGCAGCTTTGAATGGTTGGCGCGATCATTGAGTTTTTCACCGCCTACGTTTCACGGAGAAAGAGTGATTCTGCTGCAAAAGCCTTTGTGTTAGCATTGCGAATCTAACCAAGGAGACCAGAACATGATCGCTCCCGGCCAAAAGTTTCCCGAATTTTCACTGCAGAACCAAGACGGCAAAAGCAAAACTCTAAAAGATTACGCCGGCCAATGGTTGGTCCTTTACGTATACCCAAAAGACGACACGCCAGGTTGCACGATCCAAGGCAAGTCGTTCACCGCCACCAAAGCCGAGTTCGACAAATTGGGCGTGAAAGTTGTCGGCATTAGCCAAGACGATGTGAAATCGCACAAAGATTTCTGCACCAAATATTCGTTCACCATCGATTTGCTCGCCGATCCGCAAGCCACTTTGCTCAAAAGCGCGGGCGTCGGCCAGAGTGAATGGAAGGGCACGATGTACTGGAACCGCACGACGTTCCTAATTGACTCGAACGGCTCGCTCAAAAAAATATACGAGAACGTGAAGCCCGAGGGACATGAACAAGTTTTGTTGAATGACATTCAGGAAATGAAACGGACTGCGCACTAGCTGGGGCGGGGAAGGGCTGGTTAGAGTTAGGGTACAGTTTCAGTACAGTTTAAAGTTTAGTTTAGAGTCTGAGTTCTCAAAGTTTAAAAACTGATCAACTCAACTCTAACTTTAACTGTACTCTAACTTTAACTCTAACCAGCCCCTTCTTACTTTTGCGGTCTAATTTTTTACCACGGCAGCGATTTGCCGCGAAAGTCGAAGAAGCCGCCGGTGTCGTGCCGGCGCAATCCTTGAATCACCTTCCACATTCCACGCACGGACTCTTCGACGGTGACGGGAGCGCCGGTGCCACCCATGTCGGTCTGCACCCAACCTGGGTGCAAGACTGCCGCGACCAACCAATCGTTTTCGATGGCGAGGCATTTGTTGAACATGTTGAGCGCGGTCTTCGAAGCCCGGTAGGCGTAACTTCCGCCCGAGGCGTTGTCGGCGATCGAGCCCATTAGACTGGTAATTTGCACCAGCTTGGGTGCGGAGCTTTTGCGCAAACAGGGCAATAGTGCTTTGGAAATTTGGAACGGTGCCACCGCATTGACCGCGAAACTGGCGGCGAAATCTTCAGCCGTTTCGCCTTTGCGGTAAACGCCCGCGTTGTTGATGAGAACGTCGACCGGGCCCCATTCACGCGCGGCAGTCAGTATCGTTTCACTCGCGCCTGGACGGGAAACATCGGCTTGCACGACGCGTAGTGCGGAGGCTGATTTTCCAAGCAATTCATTGAGCCCGCGAGACTCTCCCGGCTGGCGTGCGACCGCCAATACCCGTGCCTCACCTGCCAAGGCGAGCCGGCAAAATTCCAATCCAATTCCACGTGATGCACCAGTGATGACTACGTTCATAGTCGAAAACGGTAACATGTTCGCGCGTCGCGGATCAACAATCGATAGTTTAATTTTGATTTAAACAGTTTCGCCGTCGGGCACGGTGGTGCGCGGAAGCACGACCGAGTGCGGACGAATGATGCAACCGGCGCCGATTTGAGCGCCACCCATGACGCTCGCTTTCAACCCGATGGTGGTGCCTTTGCCAATCGTCACCGGCGCGATGATCAAATAGCCTTTTTGCCCATAGTGCGCGAACACCGTCGCGCTGCCTCCCACGGTCACGTAATCTTCAAGTGTAATCAAAC
>JAYWAE010000044.1:0-2732 GCA_043782715.1 Pseudobdellovibrionaceae bacterium
GTACCGCCATACAGACGCGTGGTCGAAGCGTCGGCTTGTGAGAACGGCTGGAAGATGCGCTCGCGGCTTACGGGATCTATGCCGAGGCCGGTGTCTTTGACTTCGACTTGCAAAAAACAACGGGCCTGGGCATCGCACAAATAGCGCGGAGTCACCATGACGCTGCCCGATTCGGTGAATTTGATGGCGTTGCCGATCACGTTGATCAAGATCTGCCGCAAGCGGGCCGGGTCGGTGACGACCAGCGAAGGCAAACGCGCGCCCATATTGAATTCCAGGCCGATCTTCTTTTTGCCAGCTGAACTCTGCAGCAGAGCCCGCACTTCGCCGAGCAGGCCGAAAACTTGCGTCACTACTTTTTCAGTGACCAGGCCTCCGGCTTCGACCTTAGAAATATCCAAAATTTCGTCGACGATTTTGAGCAGCTGGTGGCCATTGCGCCGAACAATTGCAACGCTCTTCATTTTTTCTTCCGCTGAGATCGCCGGATCCAGCAAGAGTTCGGTAAAGCCCATGATGGCGTTGAGTGGCGTGCGAATCTCATGGCTCATATTGGCGAGAAAATGGGTTTTGGCGTCGTTGGCGGCCTCTGCCACTTTCTGCGCGTCTTTCAATTTCTCCTCGGCGATTTTGCGGTCATGAATGTCGGTCCAAGTCGCAAGCCAGGCCATGATCTCTCCGTCGACCCCGCCCTCGGCATCGACTTTAAGCCAATGCCAGCGGTACGCTCCATCGTGGCGCCGCACCCGCACTTCACTCTCAAAACGCTTACGCATGGCCATCGCGCGCGTCCAGTTGTCCATCAACTCGTCGAGATCCCTCGGGTGTATGGCGGCTTGCCACCCGCCACCCCGGGTGGCGGCACCACTTAGTCCGGTAAAATTTTGCCAGACTTCGTTGTGATATTCGGCGCCCGCGTTCAATCCCAAACGCAAGATCAGATGCGGGATCGCATCGGCTAGATTGCGGTAACGGCGCAGATTTTCCAATTCGACGGATTGTATGTAAGCCTTATGTTTCAAAGCGTCGCGCTCGAGCAACTGCCGCGACTGCTCTAAAATTTTGCGGTTCTTCAGATGCAACTCACAGAATATTGCGACCTTTGAACGTAAAATCATAGGATCGAAGGGTTTAAATATGTAGTCCACCGCGCCCGCTTCGTAGCCGCGGAATACATAACGGTCCTCTTTGTTGATAGCCGTGACGAAAATAATCGGCACACCTTGGAACCGTGGCTGACGATGAATGATCTCCGCGGTCTCAAAGCCGTCGAGCTCGGGCATTTGAACATCGAGCAAGATCACAGCGAAGTCATGGTGTTCGAGCGCCTGAATGGCTTCCCTACCAGAACGGGCCTTGACCAGGTTGTAGTTCTTATCCTGGCTCAACAAAGCTTCGAGCGTGATGAGACCGTCCTCCCGGTCGTCGACCAGAAGAACGTCCACGAGTTTTTCTTTATCCGTTGTCGGCATGAGCATCTGGTTTGACCATTAACCATCCATATATTGTGGCCAAAAGCGTTTCCTCATCCACGGGCTTGGTCACGTAATCGGACGCACCGGCCTCGAGGCACTTCTCGCGGTCACCTTTCATCGCCTTCGCGGTCAACGAGACGATCGGCAAGTCGTGGAACTCTGGGTTCTCACGGATCCGGCGCGTCGCCTCGAGCCCGTCCATCTCGGGCATCATCGTATCCATCATCACCATCTCGACATCGCGATTGGCTTCGAGCACGTCCAAGGCTTGTTTACCGTTCTCGGCATGCAGCACTTCCATGCCGCGCGCGCTGAGAACACTATTCAACGCGAAAATGTTGC
Organism: Pseudobdellovibrionaceae bacterium; assembly: GCA_043782715.1. Classification (GTDB taxonomy): domain Bacteria; phylum Bdellovibrionota; class Bdellovibrionia; order Bdellovibrionales; family UBA1609; genus JALHOQ01. The sequence continues at coordinate 1,818 of JAYWAE010000044.1, forward strand.
GCATATCATCGTCGACGATCAGGATCTTGCGGCCCGCAAAATCCACGTTGGCGGGCAGTCGCACGCGCGGGCTCGTGGTTTCACGTTGCGTACTCACGCTGACATCCGGTCCATTGTAGCGGCGCGGGATGCGCAGCCGGAATATGCTGCCTTTGCCCGGTTCGCTCTCGACCTCGATAAAACCGCCGAGCAAACGCGCGATCTCGCGGCTGATCGTAAGGCCCAAGCCCGTGCCCCCGTATTTGCGGCTCGTTGTACCGTCGGCTTGTTGAAAGGCCTCGAAAATAAGCTTTTGTTTATCCGACGGAATTCCAATGCCCGTATCGGTGACCGAAAATACGATCATGCTGTTTTCCATGCCAGGACTTGCCGCGGAGATGTTGAGTTTGACATGCCCACGTTCGGTGAACTTGAAGGCATTGGAGAGCAGATTCTTTAGAATCTGCTGCAAACGGCTTTCATCGGTCAGCAGATCATGCGGCACTCCGGGCTCGGTCTCGACGAAGAATTCGAGATTTTTGTGCTCGGCCACCGGCTTGAATGTTTGCTCAAGGTATCCAAGCACGTCTTGCATCTCGACATCGCGGGGATTGACCGGCATTTTTCCGGCTTCCACTTTCGAGAGATCGAGAATCTCGTTGATCAGGGCCAAGAGGTCGTTGCCGGCAGAGTGTACGGTCATGGCGTATTTGACCTGCTGAGGCGTGAGGTTCGAGTCCTTGTTGTCGGCCAGCGTTTTGCTCAAAATCAACAAGCTGTTCAACGGCGTGCGCAGTTCATGCGACATGTTCGCCAAGAATTCCGATTTGTATTTTGAAATAAGCGAGAGCTGTTCGGCTTTCTCCTCGAGCGACCTCGAAGCGAGTTCGACCTCCTGGTTTTTGACTTCGAGCAGTTTGGCTTTGTCTTCGAGTT
>JAYWAE010000045.1:0-2726 GCA_043782715.1 Pseudobdellovibrionaceae bacterium
GCAATGAAACAAAGAGCCAAGAGCGTCGGCGTTCTGGCATGGATCACCAAGCCCTACGTCCTGGAAAAGCTCCTACAAGCCGTATCTAAGGTCCTGGTACCCGCGCAAAAACCGTAGGCTCTTGCGTGTACAAATTCAGTTCCGCGTGACGTTTGCCGATCCGCCTATTGCAGGAGTGAAAATGACATGAGCTACAAAAAGGACCTCAAGGTTTTGATGGTGGATGACTTCATGTTGGCCCGGCATCTTCTGCGCACGTCACTCACGAAACTTGGCATTGTGAACATTGTCGAAGCAAATAATGGCGTAAAAGCTCTGGAAGTGCTCACGGAGTGTCACAATGCGGACACTCCTGTGGCTCTGATCCTCTGCGACATGAACATGCCTGAAATGAATGGGCTCGAATTCCTTCAGACCGTTCGCTCCGATGAAAGATTCAAGAATATCCCGTTTGTAGTGGTATCAGTAAGCTCCGATTCCGCCGCCGTTCAATCCGCTCTTCAGGCAGGCGCGACGGAATATTTCATCAAGCCATTAAATGCGCCGGTAATAGAGAAAAAACTCGCAGCGATTCTAAATAATCTCGTCTAATTCAACCCTAGCCGGGTGACGAACGAAGCCTTCTTGAAAGCTCTCGGCGCACAGAATTATTTAGCCTCCTGTTTTGATCCCGATTTCGTACTGGAATTGGCCAAGGTCGGAATTGATCAAGAAACTGAAGCCGTGGCCGGGCAAAACATGGCGGACGGGAACGTCTTCACCTGAGACCAGAAAGGGCACCGCCAAATCGACGTCATATCCGATCGCCGCGAGCCCGGGCCGTGCGGTCGCAAAGATGTGGCACATAAACTCCCCGGCCCCTAAGGTCACGCCCTCGTTCACTTGGGCGAACTTGAGGCCGGTGGCCGCGGACAACAAATTCAAGTAGGTGATGCTGGGGAAGCACAATCCAATTGTTCCCCTGATCGTGCCGCTGTTTAAATTGATGAAGGAAGCGACGTTGACGGGAAATGGAACCACCGAGCTTTCGGTGCGTTTTGTGGGCGTTTGAAATTTCAAATTGACGTTACAAATACTGCTAAAAACGGCTTGAATGGCGCTGATCGATACATTGATGAAGCCGACGTCCACTTGCATCTTGGGCTTCGCCGGAGCCGCCGCGGGCTTAGCCGGAGTTTTGTCTTTGATTAAGAACGTTCCTAAATCGTTTTCTATGGAGCCGCCGAAAACACGGATCGCTTGCGACTCAGCAGGAGCCGAACCCTTGACGTGAATCAAATCCGTACCGGCCGCTTTTGCCTCCTGTTTAGTGGGCTCTTTGTCTGGCTATTTGTATTCCTCAATGTAGGCGTCATATGAGGCCTTTTGATTTTGCGGGATGAGAATCCTGAGATTGCCCAGTCTTTCTAGTTTAACAGCGTGCACGGGGCCAAACACGCTCCCCGCGCGCAGCCAGTGAATCAATTTCCCGTTGGCCGGCAGAAAAACGTGGCAGTCGAAGGTGATGGTGGTGTTGGTGCGCAGGCTCACCAATTCAATGGCGTGGTAACCATCGAGCTTGGGTAGAGGCGGGCGATTTTCATCACTCATAAGAATTCAACATCTTCCTCGGACTGAGCCGACGTGTAGGCGGCAAGGTCAGGGATTGGACCGTGCTGGAGGTTGATCAGCCCGACGCTGATGCCAAAGCGCCCTTGTTCCTCAATGACATGCGCGGAAGGAAAGTACTTCACCGATTCGATTTTGGGAATTTTCATTAGGTCAAATCCGGCCGGAAGCCCGATTCGCATCGTATTACCGGGATGCAAACGCAGAATCGCTTGCACGATCATACCGGCGCACTGATTCATCGACTCGTGCAGCACATCCAGAATCTTGCCGCTGGAGCGGCTGGCCAAGAGATCGGGAAGCATCTTGTTGATCTCTTCCCACTTTACCCACGCCAAATACTGGCCGATCACGTCACCCGCGGAGATCGAAAAGTTCAAAACATAGTCGGCATCGGTCATTGCGCAGCTGGCCGCCTTGAAGGTTTTAATTCCGCTGAAGAAACGCGGGACGATGGAATTCGCGCTATCCAAAACTATCTGATCAAGCTTGGGCGGGACCAAACTTTTTATGAATTGATCTATCTCCGAGCTCCACGTGTCGGACTTGGCATCAGGCGGAACCACTATACAATTCACGTTCGATAGGGAGCTGAAATAGGAGCTCGGTCGATCGGCGAAATAACAGGCATGTGAAAGTTTAAGCTTCGCAACTTCCAAGGCCGCGGCATACAGGTCTTTGTCATTGAGGCCGTCGCCGTACACGAACAATCCGCTGGGGACCCGGATTACGCTCAAAGCCTCTAAAAACTCGCTCTTAGATCGGCAGGCGTAAATTCTAGCCTGGTGCCTCAGACTGGCCACGCGGATTGCTTCAAAAAACGCCGGGGACGCGCCGTAGGCGATGAAGTAGCTGCTGTTTGGGAAAATTGCCACGGCCATCGATAAATTCTATGGGCAGGTTGTGGGCCAGGTCAAACCATGTGACGATGGCCGCATCGATAGTCGAGTTCCAAACATCATCGATGAATTTACCAAAGAATGCCTCGCCTCGTTTGTAGCGCGGAGGATTCGTTCACAAGATGTGATTCTCGTACCTGCCGATCTTTTCATCGAACACGGAGTTCCTGAGCATATCAGATCGGACAACGGCCCTGAGTTCGTCGCAAAGATACTGCT
>JAYWAE010000046.1:0-2722 GCA_043782715.1 Pseudobdellovibrionaceae bacterium
GCGATTTGCATTTGGAAATGAGCTACTCAAGCCTTTTTGATTTCGCGACTAAGTTTTTGAAATATTCAGAAGGGGCTGCCTTTCGCAGAATCAATGCCATGCGCTTGATGAAGGCTGAGCCAAGCGTGGAAGAGAAAATTAAAACTGGCGAGCTGACTTTGAGTGCCGCCGCGCGAGTAGAGACTTTTTGTAAAAAGACCGGCGTAGATCGCAAAACCGCAGTTCGGCAAGTGCTCGGCAAGAGTACTCGCGATGCTGAGAGAGCACTTTTTGAACTCTCCCCAAACGCGGTTCCAGAAGAAAGAGAGCGCGTGGTCTCGGACACGCACACTGAACTTCGCTTGATATTAGACGAAGAGATGATGGCAGACCTTACTCGAATCCGTGAGCTATTCTCGCACTCCAATCCCAACATGAGTGCAACGGAAGTCTTTGGACGTTCGATGAAGGCACTCTTAAATAAAATCGATCCTGAGAAACGCAATACGACTTCGGCGCGGAAGTCGCAAAGCGAAAGAGACATGCATGAGTCGAAACCCAAAGAGCCGAGATCTAGCCCCGACGCAAGGTTCGCAAAAGGGACCGTGCGCAGAATCGTTTGGATCCGAGGTCAAGGCCGGTGCAGTTTTCGCGACAAGATCACCGGCCGCAGATGTACATCGAGGCATCTATGCGAAGTCGATCACATCATCCCCTGGTCTCAAGGCGGAAAGACCGAAGTAGAAAATCTGCGGGTCCTCTGCTCGCGACACAACCGGTATCGGGCCCGACAATTCTACTAGATTGTCTATTGCGACTGTGGGACGCTTGGGTAAATGCGAGCAAATGTAGCCGTCGCTCTAATTTCAGTGTTTGTCGCGGCACATGCGTGGGCGGTGGACATGATTTCCAATCCAGCGCCCGCAAGCCCGTCCCCCGTTGCCCCCGCTGCGGAGAGTTTTCCGGCTAAGATTAAAGACGAATTCTTCGAAGCCTTTGACGGTCCATTGATGGTGCAGGGGATCCTCGAGGCACCATTTACTTACATCTACCTGGGTGACCCGCATATCAAGGGCGTCGTGTATGCACCCAGCTTTGCACCTCGTCTTGGCGCGCGCGTGTTGATCAAAAATCTTGGCGCGACTATGACCTTCGCTCTGCCGATCCCGAGCAGCGAGAAATACCGGCGCGGGACCTCTCCCCAGACCGATGTGATATTGAACTCCTATTGGCGGCAGAACGCGGTCGATGTTTATTACCAGCGCTACCGCAGCTTTTATGTCAGCAGTCCGGGGCGCGAACTGAGCGTGCACAAACCGGCGCGCTATCCGCAATTGCCGGACGCTATGCTCGCTAGCTATGGAGCCAACTGGTATTACGTTTTTCGTCCGACCACCTTCAGCTTGAAGGCGGCGTTCGATTACACCGAATTCCAGCGTCAGAGTGGCGGCAGCTGGCTGATCAATCCGTTTTACAATCACTTGGAAATATCTCTCGGCAACAAATTCGTTCCTGGGATCGGCGACGAAAGCATAAAGGGGATTCCAAACTTGGCCTCAGGGCGGTTCGACACCGTGGGCTCGTCGATCGGCTATGGATACTCCTACATCGCTGGAAGGTTTTTTGCATCCGGTGTGCTGGGTTGGGGACCAGGATTGCAGATTCAGCACGTGCAGCGCTCCGATGGTGACGATGGCCGCAGCTGGAACGTGGCTTGGAAGATCAACGTCAACGCATCGCTCGGTTGGAATTCGGTAAAATACGTCGGAGGCTTGCGCCTGTTGTTCGATTCGCTTTCCTCACGTGTGGCAGACCGTGAAGTGGCGGCCAACCTCGTGCTTGGGCAGATTTTCTTCGGTGGTAGATTTTGAATCCAGACCTACGCCTATAAACAATTATACTTTTGTCGAGTTGAGACGGGCCCGTGTCAATCCGATACATACTGTATGAACACGCGAAACGGATTTCGCAAAATCGTATACGCACTGCTCCTGATTCTCGGGACTGCAGCACACGCGGACAAGACCTCGCAGTTTAGTTTTGTCTATGGTTTCAGCGTTCCCGATTATGACAACACCAAAGCATTTCATTTGATGGGCGTCAAAGGGCAGGCATTTCTCGCTCCCATGTTCAGTTTCGGCGGGTACTTTTATTTATCCGACACGGCCGGGCAAAAATCTTCGACCGAAAAATTCAACTACGGGCTCTATGGCGTCGAAACGGCTTATCACATTCCCGCAAGCACCGGCGATACGTTCGTCGCCTTTCGCATGGGAATGACCAAGGTGAGCATGTCTCCCGGCGGCGCGGACATGGTCTTTTCGCCTTATCACTACGGGATCGCCTCCGGTTACGACCATTACATCACGGAAAAATTCGGCTTCGGCTTTGAGGGCTCGTATCTGCACGTGCTTCCAGGCCGTACGGACCTAAACGGGACGAGCTTTGAACAGAAGTCGTTCAACATCATTAGTTTTCTGATCACCGCGCAAATTCGCCTTTAGGAAACTAGACATGCGTCTTAGAACCGGTTTTTTTATATTGCTGGGACTGGCTTGTCTCGCTTTTCTTTTGTCCGCTGAAAAATCTGCCGATAGTCCACAAATCCACAAAGTCGTCCAGACCGAGACACCGGCGTTGAGCGCTCCGTTGAAGCGGCCTGCGACTGCCCTCAGCAGTGGCCGCACGCCTGCCGCCGTCGGGAAGAACGCGGATTCTCCGGCCCTGCCTTTCGATGAGATTG
>JAYWAE010000047.1:0-18801 GCA_043782715.1 Pseudobdellovibrionaceae bacterium
GCGGAAATTCCGGCGGGAGTGTGTTTCGCAAAGGCAACTTGACGGACGTCTACGGCTTGGTCTCGACCGGAACGGACGACCCCCAATTGTCCAATGAAAGAGAAAACCGCCGCGCTCTTTTCGGCGAAATCAATTGGACGGGCGTGACCAATGCACGTTGCGTTCAGCTGCCGGGCTGGCCGGTCGTCGAGCCGAACTGCCGGGACGGACTTTGGAACTAAACAGCTTTCGTACACTTCCCTTACAGAGCGGCCTGCACCAAGCCATTAATCAAATGGGTTTTACGCAGATGACGCCGGTCCAGTCGGCTTGCATTCCCCTCTTACTCAAGGGCAAAGATCTCGTGGGACAATCACAGACCGGAAGTGGAAAGACCGCTGCATTTGTACTGCCGATTCTGCAGCGTACGGAGCTCACTCTCCTAAAGCCTCAGGCGCTCATACTTTGCCCCACCCGTGAGCTCTGCGATCAAGTCTTGCGCGAATGCCGCAAGTTCGCCCAGGCCTTGCCCGGTTTCAGAACCGTGGCGCTGGTGGGCGGCGCGGAATATTCCCCGCAGAAGCAAGCGCTGGTCAAAGGCGTGCATCTGATCGTGGGTACACCCGGGCGGACGCTGGAGCATTTTCAAGTCGGCAGCATCGATGTTTCGGCGATGAAGATTTTGGTGTTGGACGAAGCCGATCGCATGCTCGAGGATGGCTTTGCGCAAGAGATGACTGAGATCTTGGATCAATTGCCCAAGGAGCGCCAGACGCTGATGTTCTCGGCCACTTTTCCCGAGAGCATGGAAAACCTGAGCCGGAAATATCAGAAAAACCCGGAGCGGGTGACCATTCAGCAAGAGGGTAAAGCCGCTCCCGCCATCAAACAATTTGTTTACAACGCCGAGAATCCGCAGAAGGTGGAGACGCTACTCAAAATTCTCCAGCGCCATCCTTCGGGCTGCACTTTGATTTTTTGCCGCACTAAGGCCACTGTGACCGAGATCGGTGAAAGACTAGCGGATGCGCGGGTCAGTAGCATGGTCTTGCACGGGGATTTGGAGCAGTCCGAGCGCGATCGTGCGACTTCGTTGTTTCGCAACGGCAGCATTCGAGTGTTGGTGGCCACCGATATCGCAGCCCGCGGATTGGACATTGATGCACTCGAGTTGGTGGTCAACGTCGATCTTCCCTCGAAACCTGAAATCTACATTCACCGCATTGGACGTACGGGCCGCGCCGGGCGCAAAGGCACTTCCGTGTCCATTGCCACCGATTACGAAGCTGCAAAACTCTCCGAGATCGAGGCGGCCACCGGAGTGAAGATGATCCGGCAGTCGCTTGGAACTGGTAATGGCTCGAACCTCGGAGCTGTATTGCGCGAAAGTGCGACGAAGACCATTCAAATTTCAGGCGGACGAATGGACAAACTCAGGCCCGGAGATATTTTGGGCGCATTGACCGCCGAGCCCCATCGTCTGCCGGGGCCCGACATCGGCAAAATAGAAATTCATGACCGTTATAGTTTCGTAGCAGTCGCCACTCCGATCGCAGAGCAGGCGTTGGCTAAGTTGCGCACGGTAAAAATCAAAGGTTCAAAATTTAAAGCTTATCTGGTGGAATAGCCGGCTCGCGGGCGCCACGCTATTTTTTCTTTTTGCGTTTGGGTTTTTTCTTGAAATCATCGGCGCTGTCGAGAAGTTGCTGCAGGCTGAGTTCGATGCCTAACTCTGGCGCGGAGGCGATCATTTTGTAATCGCTTTTGCTAACATTGATGACGTCGATTTTTTTGGGCAGCAAGGCTTGGATTTGCTCCAAGAGCGGCTTCTCTTCTTGTGCGCAAAATGAAACGGCGATGCCTTTGTTGAAACCCCGGCCGGTGCGGCCGATGCGGTGGACGTAATTCTCTGCCTTTTCCGGCAAATCATAATTGATGACGTGAGTGACGTCGGGGATATCGATTCCCCTAGCGCTCACGTCGGTCGCGACCATGATTTTACATTCGCCGGCGCGAAAAGCCTTCATGACTTCGGTGCGATCGGCTTGGTCTTTTTCGCCATGCAAAGTGAGTGTTTTGACATTCACTCGTGCCATCGCCTTGCTCACACGCTCCGCCCGCACGCGCGTGCGCACGAAGACAATGAATTTTCCGCCCTCGTTCTGGCACAAATACTCGTCCAGAAAAAAGCGTTTGTCGTCCATCTCGACGAACATCACCGCATGGGTGACGTTTTTGGAAACCGGATCGTCAGGCGAAATTTGAATCCGGATGGCACTGCTGCGCACCTGTGAATAAGCCAGTTTTTTTATTTCTTGATTGATCGTAGCGGAGAAAAACAGAGTCTGATGCCGGTGTGTGAGCTTGCGTTTGACGGCTTCGACGTCGGCGAGAAATCCCAACTCCAGCATCCGGTCGGCTTCGTCGAGGACAAGAGTCTCAATGCGGTCGAGCTGTACGAATTTTTTGCGGATCAGTCCAAACATCCGGCCCGGCGTCGTGATCAAGATGTCGATGCCCTCTTCGAGCTTCCTGATTTCCGGGTCCATCTCGGTGCCGCCAAAGACGGCCAGCGATTTCACTCGCGTGTCGGCCGTGAGCGTAGTGAAAACCTGGCCGATTTGCTCGGCCAACTCACGCGTGGGGACCATGACCAGGCACTTGATGCCTGGATTGCGCCCTTTCATTTCGATGTAACGATTGATTATGGGAATCGCAAAGGCCGCGGTTTTGCCGGTGCCCGTTTGCGCGATCGCCAGCACGTCCTCACCGTCGCGGATGGAAGGGATAGCTTTGAATTGGATGTCGGTGGTGCGAAAATATCCGTTCGCATTTAAATTGCGCAAAAGATCCGGCGACAGCTGCAGTTTTTCGAATTTCAATTTAAACCTCGAAAGCGCATCCTAATGGAAGTGATGCGCTCAGGCCAGCGCTGTTTTTGGTCTTAGAGAACCTTCAGGTATTCGATCAAATCCAATTTCTGCGTCCAGCTCAAGAGCTCGCGGCCTTGGTTCAGAAAGATGCCTTCGTCATGGCCGGCGTTGGCGAGGCCAGGCCTGCGCGTGTCGTAATAGTACTCTGGGTTCCAAGAGACTGGCGATTGGGGATAGCCGTTGCAGACGCGGTCGAAGTCACGGCGTGAATCAAGTGCCGGCCGTGCCCAGTAATGAGTGGGACGATCTGCCGCGCGCGTCAGTACCGCGCATAGTGAAGGCGCCGAGTTGTTATGAAAGTAAGGCCAGCGCGCCCAGATGCCGAGGAGGGGCGGTGGCACGTAACCTTTTTGCGGTTCAATTAGGATGCCGTTGGTTTTGGAGATTTCAAGGATGTTGAGTGGTGTCAGGGCCTTCATTCCTAGGTAGCGGCCGGGATCCGTGCCGACATCGACGGAAAAAGTTTGGGCGTGGTAGTTCACATGCGTTGTCTTGAGGCGTGCGGCCGGATCGGAGGCACCTTCATCCCAGCCTTTGCTATAGTGTCCGTGGCAAGAGGCGCAGTGCTGATTGAACAGCTCTTCACCGCGGCGGGCTTTGGTTTCATCGATATCAGTAGCCGCAAAAAAATCAGTGTAGCGTGGCGGTTCACTCGCGAATACGGCGGTCGTCAGTTCGCGCACCACGCCGGCGTTTTGCTTCAACCAGCGGTCGAGCTGATGCAGATCGGTACCACGGCCGATTTCGTTCCATAAAAAATTAGTGAAGATCGGATTGCCTGAAACCACGGAGCCGTCGGAGAGCCAACGGTTTTTGTACTTCACGTTCCACCAAACTGCGGGCTTGCTATCGGACACCAGCTTTAACCAGGGGTTGGAGGGTGGCAAGTGCGGCGCTGTGCGCTCAGCCCAAGCATCGGGTTCCCGCTTGGCGAGCGAGATTGCAACTTGTGCAATTGAGGTGTCGAGGCCGAGCTGTACCGGTTTGCGTGCGCCGACGTATTGCATGGCCCGCAGAGTGGAGCGCAACATGTTCGTTTCACCGTCGCTCGCGCCGGTCACGAACTGAAACAATTCTGGTACGATCAATGGACGGGCCTTCAGGCTCAACACAAAAAGTTCGTTGGCTTGAGGAAACCGGTTGGTGAGACCGAGAACACGGCGGCCGAAGAGATTCTCCGAATGGCACTGGGCGCAGGAAACCGTAAAGCCGGTGCCGTTTCTGGTTTTGATTTTGCTAAAACCCATGGAGTCGGCGGGACGGGTACCGTTTAGAAATGGAATTTGATAGGGGCCCGAGCCTTCGTAGGCCGGGTATTCAGGCAGGCCCAACCAGCGTTGCAAGGCCTCGAGATCGAGAAGTTTTTTGATTGGGGCATAGGGCAAAAGAATTCCCGTCACGTTTACCGGATAGTTGAGCGCATGTAGGCGGCCGGCGCGTACAGTCTGCGGGAGACTCTTGACCCCGTATGGATTCGGCCGGCCGTCCGCCGGCACAGGTGCATTGCGGGACCAATCCTGCGCTTGTGCAAAAGGAGCAAGGCACGTCAGGGTTGTGAATATAATCAAAACGGTGAGCTGCATGGCGCATTTAGAATAGCAGTTGCGTGCACCGGCGCAACATTGGCCTTAGGTCCGGCCGTGGATCACTTGCGGTGCAATAGTTTCTGGCAGTCGAACCAAGGCGGGAGGTAGTCCTGGAAGGCAAGTGCATGGTTCTGGAAAAACCCGCTCAACATCGTGCGCAGACCCTGATTGCCATCTTCGAGCCCATGTGAATTTTGCACGGTGAGCTCCATAGCGCCGCTGGAGTCACGGCCGACGCCAGCGACATAAATCAGATGTGAAACAGAGTAGGTTTCTTGCGCGGGCATGGCCGAGGCGTAAAGGTTTTTCGTCTGCGGTGTTTCTAGATAGGTATGCCTGTTGTCGGTGTCGCGGGTGGCGATCGAGAGCAATACCGGCCGCGATTCGGTCGAGATTATTTCAGCTATGTGATCTAGAGCCGCGGCATCTTTGTATTTGCTCAAATTCATTTGATCCAGAGCCAGCTCAATCTTCTTTAGCTGGCCATCACGTGCGATAATATTCTGCCAAACGGCTGCATCAATGGTTTTCTCGTTGGCGATCTGCCAATTCACTTCACGAATGCGGAAATGGCGGGCCTCGCTGCCAGCCAAAAGATCATGGCTGAGGTCAAGGGGCCGCCAAGAGCGGCCGTTGAAATCAAATCGTTCCGGAATGGGGCCGAGCAAATTCACGAAGACGGCATCCACCTGAGCCATGAACTCGCGCTGGTGCGCAACCCGTTCCTGGGGCGTGGCATTTTGATAGTGCACGAGCAACGCTTCAATACTCAAAGTGATAAGACCGGCATTGAGTACAATCGGCTTACGAGGTTTCCAGGCACTCTCCGGTATCAATCCATGTTCGAGGGCAAGCGCCAAAGCCCGCAACATGCGGCCACCTGAGAGGAGCGGCGTCTGAAAGCCGAGATAGCGCGCCAGCGCCCGGCCGCGGATCTCATGCATGAGTAGGAAATCGATGTTGAAGTTGACGGCAGTCCCGTACTTGATCGTGCCGTAGTAATCCAAGGATTCGGTGGTGGCATGCAGCCAGCAAGTAGGCGTCGTACACTGATCCCGCACCTCAACCCGAATGGGCAAGGTCTGCGCAAAAAGCGGCACACAGTTGAATAGGATGTAGACGACGTAAGTCGCCGTAAGCAGTAGGCGTTTCACAGGATTATGAGAGAGCAAAAGCGGCGCCGGGAGAGCGGAGGATGATGTGGTGCGGTCGTTGGGTGGGTACGGGGTACGGGGTACGGGGTACGGGGTGGTAGGTGGTGGGTACTACGTTCTATTTCCATCTTCTTCCCCACTCGTCCGCTGAAAAAATTTGCTCCCAAGATTACTCAACCTCGGGCGCGGATGCCCGAGGTTTGCCACTCTCATGGATGGAAAATTATCGCTGCCAAAAAGATTAGGCCGTCGAAGCCGTAGACTCATGCAGCAGCACGAAATTAGAGTGAACGCATTTTAAAATAATGACCCTCAAAAAATCAGCACATAAATGTTCAGAATTTATTTAAAAGTGATGTCCCAAAAACAAAACGTTTTGCGAGTTTCTCTGAACATCCACTTCGCGCGCTCTAAGTAACAGCGTGTTAAAAAAGTCAGTTTTAAAGAATAATTTATTTTTTATTTTGACAGGGTTTTCGTCTCATTTCAAAAAGCAAAAATGAAGTTTACAAGAGCGTCAAGAGTCCCTATCTGAAGGACTTAATAGCCTATTACGCGAATGAAATCAGAGAACAAGAGTCGCTTCGTAAGTGAATTTCAAAAACACACCAATACAAATCATGAGTTGGAAAAACTAGTCTCTAAAACCAGGTGTAGAGTGCCCAGGAGGTAAAGGAATGTGAGGTGCTTAAGAAAGGAATTAAGGATGAAATTATATGATTCAGAGCTGATGCAAAAATTAAAAAACATGGTGAAGAACGAGCGGGAGCTCTTAACTGAGATCTTGCGCCACTTGCGTGAAGTGGAGCTTAGGAAATTGTACATAGAGCGCGGGTACTCCTCGATGTTTGCATTTTGCACGGAAGCCCTTGGATATTCAGAATCAGAAGCGCATATCAGGATTCAGGCCATGAGGCTTATGACGTCAGTTCCGATGGTTGAAGAAAAGATTGAGTCAGGTGAGCTCTCGCTATCAGTCGCAGCTAAGGTTCAGTCCAACTTTCGTAAAGCCAAGACTCCTCTAGAAGATAAACAAGAAGTGATCGAGAGTGTTTTAGGAAAAAGCACCAGGGAGGCCGAGCGGGAACTAGCTGAGCGCTTTCCGGAAGCTCCAAAGCCCGAGGTGATGCGTGCAATGTCTGGAGGGCGAACGCAAATCGCGTTTTTGATTTCAGACGAGTGCCATGAGAAATTGGACCGGCTAAAGCAAAGAATGGCGCATAAGAATTTTGATGGGCAACTGGGTATACTATTTGAAGAGCTAGTGGATCTGGGCCTTAAGAAATATGAAAAAGTCCCTAAGAAAAAGGCAGGGCCCTCGCACGATGCTAAGCGTGCCAATGTAGAAACGCCTGCCGCAGAGAACCCTCCTGCCGAAGACAAGACCACTGACGCGGCTCTACTTGGCGCGCGCAAAGTGAAGGTTAAGCGATCAAGATATATTTCAGCGCCCATAGTGAGAGAGGTTTGGTTCAGGGCCGGTAACCAGTGCCAGTTTCTCAATACCGATACGGGACATCGCTGCTCATGCCGGCACGGCCTTCAGGTGGATCATATCATCGAGTTCGCTCGAGGGGGATCAAACGAGCTTGAGAACTTGCAACTCCTTTGCGGCGTTCATAATCGCTGGCGGAGTCGGGCGACTGGTTGATGCCGAAAGGGGTGGCGGAATACTGAAGTTGCGACAATTAAAAAAGACAAATTGCCGTTCGCACTAGGCAACAGGGAGCCGGTCTCGCTCGATTTTCCAGTGCGCGTAGGCTGTAATTCCGCGCGGAGGGCCGGCGGCCATTCCTGGTAAATAAGTTTCATAGGCCGGCATGAATTTGGCGATGTAGTTGCGGATTTCGGCTTCGCTCATTCCGGCCTTGCCATTTGCTTTCATACGTTCTTCGGCTTCCACTCGCCATTCGAGTACGAAACGCGGGTCCGCTGGTTCGAGCCAGATGAAGGCGTCGGCATGGCGTAGCCATCGATCGTATTGGGCGAGACTTGCGTCGATGGCCCGGAGGCTTGAATCAGATAAATCCGCTTTTGCTTTGGATACGGCCGCGGCGGAGACGTGCTCGCGGTCCCCGGCCTTGCCACCGACTGAGCGAAAGCCAAGCATCCAGCCTTCTAAAAATATCAAATCCACATTCGCCGGCACCGTGATCCATTCGCTCACGGTTCTCCGGTCACCTTGCCCCGCATGCGCCGACTTGTCGTAGACCGGGATTCTTACGGGCTCGCCACTCTTCAACGCCGACAGCACGCTCTCGCCCAGCGCAATGTCGTGCGTGCCCGGATACCCGCGTTGCTGCCAGTACGGGTTGGCGGCATGCTGCCGGGCCAATTCCAATTGGTCCGAACGGGTGAGGTAGAAGTCGTCAATTGAGATACTTTGGGCTCGAAGGCCTTCAGCCGCAGCCAAATCGCACAAAGCATGCGTAAGTGTCGTTTTGCCGGCACCTTGAGGGGCGGAAAGCGCCACGAGGAAAGGGCGTATCGCCGCTTGGGTGAACTGAGACTGGACCCATTTGTGAACCGAGCGGTAAAATTCCCAGCGCTTCGACTGATCGGGCGGGTTTGTAAAATCCATAGACCCCTATAACTATTGTCGGCCCGGCAATTGGACCTTCTGAGCTTCGGTATTTTGGGCTATAAACCCCAAGAATAATAGAGTTTTAAAGGAGCCCCCGAAAATGAAGTTCTTAATCGCTGCATCCCTGCTTTTGGTTGGAAGCGCCGCTTTCGCTAAGACTACAATCACCGTACAATGCGCTTGCACCTACTACGCGGAATACCTCATTCGCAGCACGCTTGCCACTGGAACAAGCACCGCTTCCTCGGCCGAGGAAATCGCCGAATGCCAAATCGTAAATGGCAAAGTGATTTCCGGTTGTGGTGCCGCTAAATGGAATGCGCGCTACAATTGCGAACAACAAGTGGTTCGCTTCACGGGCCAGGACATGTTCAACCGCCCCCAGGTTAGCATTGACGAGAACATTTGTTACGGCAAAATCAGCAACGACTAAACATTCGCGCTTCCGTTTTGCCTCTCTTGCAGCTTACGATAAATCATCGTGGCTTGGCAGGGAGGCTCAATGCGACGGATCAGCCTGTTCACAATTCAGTTTATTTTATTTATCTGCACATTCTCAGTTACCGCGCAGGCTCCGATTGCGGAAGCCGACTGGGCACGTGACTATGTGGCCGCGCTTGATTTGGTAAAAGTTGGGCCTGTAGCCGCGTGCCAGGAGTTTCAAAGACTCGCGGGGCAAAACGCCGCACCGATAGCCGCTTTGGCACATGCCCGCGATTTGCAATACTGTAGCGGAGCCGGTTTGTCGGGTGCCTTGGCCGAGCTGGCTTTGATGGCGCAAGACTCGACTTTGAATTGGCTGCGTCCGCTGGTCGGCGAGATTCTGGTCAAGCTGGCAATCGAATCCAACGATGCACGCGCGCTTGCCGATTACGCCACCTTGCAAGTGCCCAATCTCTCTTCGCAGCGGGAGAAAGAGCAGTTGCTCGTGCAAGCGATTGCGGCTGCGCGCGGGCTCGGACTCAGCGCACGCGTGCAAGAGTTGGAGAGTGCGCTGTTCGCGATCTCACCGCGCTTAAATTTGAATCCGCCGGCGAGCGAGTGGATGAAGGTCGCCGATGATTTCAAAACCAATGAGCAGTGGGATGATGCCAAAGTCTACTACCAGCGTCTGATTGCCACCGGTTCGTTGAGTCCCGCAGCTGAGTTGCACGCACGCGACGGTATCCGGCAGATCGAGAAATTTCGCTTTCGTAAAAACCTCGGCGACCTCGCCACCTTCTTGAACGCCTCGCGCGAGGTCGCAGACTTTGCCAGCCGTCAGCTCAAGAACGGCGGCGTGTTCGACGATCGGCGCCCTTTGGTTGAGGCGTGGGTGCAATATGCGCGCGATGAATGGTCCTATGGTGATGAAGCCAAAGCGCAGGCCACGCTGACAATTGTCATCGGCTCGGGTTACGTCGAAGAGATCTTCAAGGCCTATGCCTATCTGTTCCGTTCGCGCATCTTCGCCGGTGACGGTGCATGGACCGATGCCGCGGCTGCGGGAGCCGAAGGCACGCGGATTCTCACCTCACTCATCGGCACTTCGGATCAGTGGGGCAGCTGGCAATGGGGACTTTGGGACGATGGCTTTTGGGCGGAGGCCTTCGCGGATCGCAAAGCCGGCAACCTGCAAGCCTCGATCGCGGCTCTGCAGTGGGCCTTGTACTACAGCAAGAATGCGAGCCAGAAAATAAAATTTAAATTTTGGCTCGCCCAAAACGAAAAGACCCTGGGCATGGCTTCGGCTGCCGCACTCGACTGGAACGCCGTCGTTGGCATGGATCCCAATGGCTATTATGGATTCGTGGCACGCGGTGAATTGAATGCGCCGATTTCGACCCTGCCGGATCTGGACATGAGCGATGTCGCCCAGCCGGCGTCTCTCAGTGATCACGATTTTGCGATTCTGCATTGGCTGACCCGAGCGGGGGAGAGGACTTTGGCGCAAACATATTCGCGCCAAGTCATGAGCAGCAAGAGTTACGCGGTCGATGAACTGCGTTTGCGTGCCTTTACCGGCGACTATGCTTTTCTGTGGACGATTTTTTACGCGCAGATTCCAGCCGATCAACGCGATACGTTTTTGGCCAATAACGCGCGCTTATTTTATCCCAAGCCATTTTTCGATTTGGTCGACAAGGCGACCAAAACGGTAACCGGAGTCGACAACGAATACGTGTATGCAATCATGCGCCAGGAATCCGGCTTCAACCCATGGGCGCTGAGCCCGGTGAATGCGTATGGACTGCTGCAGCTGATGCCGGCAACGGCTCGCCGGATCGCGCCCGTCGCAGGCGTGACGTTCACTGACGATTACGAATTGTTCCTCCCGCGCATCAATATTCCGCTCGGCGTGACCTTCATGGGTGAGCTGGTGGGCGCGGTTAATGGCAGCTTTATTCTGCGCACCATTGGCTACAATGCCGAGCTGGTGAAGGGCCTTGAGTGGAAACAGAAATTCTACCAGGGTGATATTTACGAATTTGTAGAACAAATCCCTTACGATGAGACGCGCACCTATGTGCGGTTGGTGATGCGCAACTATCTGATGAACAAGCGGCTGAACGCGGCAGTGCCGTTCTTTTTTCCACTGGATATTTTAAATTTATAGTCTTACAGGAAGGCGCCCTTTTTACGGAGCGCCTGTAAGGTTACCTTAGCGTTAAAGCCTATTGGCGGATTGCAATCAACTGTACTTCAATATCGTCTTTGCCCTCTTCGCTTCCGATCGCGATTGAGCTAGGTTCGTTGGGTCGCGTGACCATGACGGCCTTGGACCTAGTGGATTCGCCATTGCGTTTAATCTCGATCTCGAACTTGAGTTTTATACCGTCCCTTATGTCTGGGGTCGAGACGTCGGAGGCCGTCACCTTCATCATCATACCGTTCTTACCGATTTGATCACGCTGCCAGATAATTTTTGCAACTAGTTAATTAAAACGTCCAGCTTCAAGCGGCGCGACGCTGGGAATTGACAGCCGCGAGAAAGCGCGTCAATTTACGCAAATTAATCAAGGAGTCATTATGCTTAATCAATATTCGCTCTGTATCGCAGGTTCTTTGCTGTTGTCCTCTTTGTCCGTGCACGCGCTTGGGTGGGACAAAATGGAA
Source organism: Pseudobdellovibrionaceae bacterium (assembly GCA_043782715.1). GTDB lineage: Bacteria > Bdellovibrionota > Bdellovibrionia > Bdellovibrionales > UBA1609 > JALHOQ01. Next base: position 11,333 of record JAYWAE010000047.1, read on the forward strand.
GGTGTCGGCAAGGTTGAACAGAAAGGCGTGGTCGTGGCCGCGGCCGAATGGGTCAAAGACAAAGACGACAAGTTTGATGTCAGCATGAAGATAACCAATGAATTCAGCAAAACGATTTTGCTTTTCGCAGGCGACATGAAATGCGCGCGTGGAACGGATGCGGCCGGCAACATTGACGTCCATTCGGATCGCCGTGCGGTCGACTTGCGCACGGGAGAATCGCGTACGGTCGTGATGACCTGCCGCGGACTGCAAAAGGGCAGTAAGGGCGATTTCAATATCACGATGAAGGTTTTCGAAAATCCGACCGGTGATTCCAACACGCCCGGCAAGGTGCTGGCGGAGAAAATCATTTGGAAGCAGGGACAAAAAGAAGGCAAAGTTCTCTAGATTTCTTCGCACCAGGCTCCCATTCAGGAGCCTGGTCTCGCAGTGACTCCGGTTAGAATCGGGCTCCGAAGTTCACTCCCGTTATGTGCGTCCAGTTGGACGGCTCTTTAAATCCTACATAGTTCGTTCCGATGGTGGCATAAGTCGTGTCCGAGTCTTCGATTTTCCAATACCGATGATAAATATCGATGTACGGCGTCCACGCTCCCGTTGGGAATTCGAACGACGCGTGAATCTTATAGCCATTGCCCGAAGTTTGCGTGTTGTTGAGATCCGAATAGCTCGAATTGACGTCGCTTAGTTTGGACTTGACCGTTCCGAGTAGCAACAAGTTGAGCTGAAGACCGGTGATAAACATAAAGTGATCGCCGCCTTTGACCACGTAGTCGGCGTCGACGTGTGCGAAGAATTGATTGATCTCACGGTGGTACGAAGCCCGGCCGCCGACCATATTGCGCAAAATCCAAAATGCCAGGCCGCCCGAGAGTTCGATTGCTTGCGTGGAACTATTGATGAACGTGAAGCCATAGCCGCCTTGCAGGTGGTAGATCTGATCGCTCGATTTTTCCGAATCCGGAGTGGTGACACCCGTTGCGGTGTCGGTGATACCGCCGTCATAGTTCAGGCTGCTGCTGGCCGCGATGTTGAAATCGACGTAGTAGAACATGGGGACAGCTTTGCGAAAAATGCCTTTGCGGTAGCCGGTGCCGAGCTCGAACATCTTGCCCAGTGAACCGGTGATCTTCATGAGTCCGGGCTCTTCATAGTGGTACTCAACGGGACCCGTGCGCACGAAGAAGTGAGTGGCGTCACGGGCTCCAGCCACGCCATCGGCTCCAATGCCGGCAGAAGACGGGACGGTGGCATTTTCGTCGGCGAAAACCGGAGCCGAAGAAAGCGCAAGAGCGCACGCAAGTAAAATTCGGACGATGGACACAGGCGGCCTCCAGGCATTGAATTGTGGTGGAAGCGGGATATTCAGAGAAAACGGCGGGGCGGTCAACCAGAAAGGAAATTGTTACCATTGCGGCGAATGGAGAAGGCAATTAAGACAAAACGATGAGCCGCGCACTTCAAATCATCACCTATCAGGAGAAGTACCGCTCTGCCTTTCGCGAACTCAACCTCGAGTGGATCGAAAAATACTTCCGTGCCGAAAAAAAGGACATTGAACAGCTGAATGCGCCTGAGGCCTGCCGGGCCGCGGGTGGCGAGGTTTTCTTTGTCGTCGATGGCGATGAGGCCGTGGGTGCGTGTGCCATGTATAAAATCGGGGAGCATGAGTATGAGCTGGCGAAAATGGCCGTGCGGCCGAGCCATCAAGGCCGAGGTCTAGGAGATTTGTTGATGCTGGCCGCCGAAGACTGGGCGAAAGCGAATGGCGGGCAGTTCATTTTGATTTTGTCTAACACGATTCTCGAGCCGGCGATCAAGCTGTACCATAAACATGGTTACGTAACTGTGAAGCTCGGGCCGAATGCGGACTATGAACGCTGCAACATCGAGATGCGAAAACAGATTCGCTAGCAGGATCACAAATTGGTTTCTATCTTGGCGAGCGGGACCGAATTGCCTTCATAGACCCCTGACACAGGGACCTTTTTTTATTGCGCCGGATGTGGCCTAATCGGACTAGAGGCAACATGTACGGCAGCTTGGATGAGGAACATCACAAATGGTCAGTCTGGGAAGCGGTCGGTGCCGGCATCGTGCTGACGTTGCTTTCGTGCGCATTGGCTTGGGCGGGTGTGCATTACGGAGCTGAGTACGTACCTGTCGGCGATGGGTTCCCGAAGGCCGGGCAAGAGCAGCATGATTTTTTTCGCTTCGATGCACTCTACTATCTCGACCTTGCGGAAAATGGATATTCATACAACGGCGATCCGGCAAGCAGTCCTAACATCGTGTTCGCGCCGCTGTTTCCGATGATGGTGCGCGCGATCACTGAGGTCAGCGGTTGGCCGGCAGTGGAAGTGGGCTTTACGCTCAATCATCTCTTGCTCTGGGGAGCCGTGACTCTGCTCTTTGCGTGCTTGCGCCATTGGTTCGGCGCTTGGCCGGCGCTTGGCAGTTTGCTGGCGCTCGTGACTTCGGCGGGCAGTTACACGCTCCACGCGTATTACAGCGAGAGTGTGATGCTCTTCTTTCTCGCGCTTTGTCTTTTGAGTGTTCAACGGCATTGGTGGCTAATGTTGGCGGTGAGTTGTGCATTTCTCGGCGCCAGTCGCATGGCTGCGCTGCCTATTTTGGCGGTGTTCTCCGTGCTCTTCTTGATACGTGCCTATCATGCGCGCGCCGCCAAAAACGACGCTTTGCGCTTTGTGAGTTATGCGTTTCTTTGTTGGGCGGGTAGCGCAGGCTATCTGATCTTCATCGCCGTCAACTATGGCGAGCCAGTCACGCTGTTGACGAATATTCAGAGCACTTCATGGGGACTGTTCCACCAACCGGTCTCATATCCCCAGCTGCTTTCGGGAGGCTATTTCTACGATTATTGGATGCAGGCTTTGAGCAAGGGTTGGATGACGTTTACGGATATCAAGACTCTGAATTTGACCTGGATGACGTTGGCGTTCGCAACTTGCATTTACTGGGGCTGGTGCCGGTCCCGTCACATAATGACGTTTATTTTCATCCCGTATTTCGCGTTTCTCTATTGGTCGGGTGCGAGCTCGGACTATTTGATCAGCTCGCATCGCTTTTTTATGGTCATGCTGCCGATCTTCATTATGTTCGCGGATCTGCATGAGCGCATCGCGCGCAAATCCAAAGCCGCGGCATGGACGTTGTCTCTTGGCCTGCTGTTGGTCAATGCCGCCTATGGGGTGTTTCACGCGGCTTATTTCAATCAGGGGGTTTGGTATTACTTTTGATCGATTGCGAGCGCCGGCCGTCTTTGCGGCATTGTTCTCGCTTCTCGCCGTTATGCTCTGTCACAGCTGGTATGGTCCGGATATTTGGTACCATTTGAGCTGGGGCCGCAGTCTTACTGAAAACGGGCAGTTCGTGCCGCAGATGCCGGTCTTGATGCATCAACCGGTCGTCGCCAATGTCTACTGGCTTTTCCAAGCGGCCATGTATGGCATGTTCAGTGCTGGTGGCATATACGCGGTCAGTGGATTTTATTTTCTACTTTGGATGGGGATTGCGGGTTGCTGGCTGGCGTTGAGCGGGGCTGCGCGCAGCCGCTGCTTTGGTCCGTTGCTGTTCATGGCTTTTCTAGTGTGCGCGCAAACTCGCTTCGAGCACCGGCCGGAGATACTTTCGTATCTCTTCCTCAGCCTGTTGCTGGTGCTGTTGACGGGGCGAGAGAGCGGGAAACCGCTGGATGGAATATTTCTATTTAAAATATTTTTGGTGCAAGTGGTGTGGAGCAATTGCCACGGTTACTTTGCGCTCGGCCCATTGACCGGTTTGGCACTGGTGGCTTCGGCTTTGTGGAGCAACGGGGCGGTCGATCGTGCCCGGCTGGATCGCGCGCTTGCGATCGCAGGGGTGCTGATCGCGGGTTCGATCGTGTCGCCTTTTCACGTGCACAATTGGCAGCTGGTGCTCAGCCTCATGGACGTGAGCCGCGGCCTGCGCGAGATCAATCACGAGTTGATGGCGCCCGAAGTCTGGCCGATGTATTGGCCGATGCAACTGTTTTGGCCCATGTGGGTGCTAACTACGCTGTGGAGCGCGCGCGAGATATACCGGCGCGGAAATTCTTTTGCCGCCATTCTGGCGTTGGCCGGGGCGTTTTTGGCTTTGCAAGCGGTTCGCAATTTCCCGCTTTATCTTTTGCTGGGGGCCCCGGCCCTCGGGGGCGTGTTGCTGGAGATCGATCGTTTAGCCGCTCGCACCAATCAGTGGGTGCAATTTTCGCTTTATTTTATCCCGGCTTTGATGGCATTGGGTTTGGGGTTGGGAGTAGTGAGCGGAGAGTACTATTTAGAAACGCATAGCTTGGCGACTTTCGGCATCCATTTGGAGGTCGCTTCTTATCCCATCGGCGCGGTGGACTTTTTGTCGCGCATGAAATTCAACGGCAAGTTGTTCAATGATTCTTATGACGGCGGCTACATCGAGTTTTTCTTACCCGAAGCCAAGCCCGTGGGCGACTCGTATTTCTCGGACGCCCCCATGACGCTTGAATATTTTCGCGCCATCAAAGAGCCGGCGATGCTGCAGGCGTTGGATCAACGCTTCGGTTTCGATGCGCTTTTGATCAATTTGGAAAATTTGGCTGTAGTGGAAAGCGTGTGGAACGATCCGAAGTGGGTCTTGGCCTACGCCGACTCGCACCGGCTGCTGTATTTTCGCCGGGCCAGCTACTCCGGTCGTGGACTGACGCTCGAAAATCTAAAGCTTTATAACGGTGAAAATCTGCGCCACTGGGCTTACGCGTTCGGCATGTACACTTGGGCAGGGCTTGCGTTGCGCTTCAATGACATGAACCTCGCGGCCAAAGTTTTGAGCGAAACCGAGAAATCGCCCTACGTGCCGTCGACTTCAATCCGTTATTTTTTAGGGCTGGCGGTGCGCAATCATTCACTACCGATGGCTGAGCGGGCACTCGCGCTGATTCCGAAAATGTACGAGTCGAATTATGGCGACATTGCGAAGATTGATGAGCTGCAGGCGCAAATACAGCGCTAAACGTGTGCTGGTTAAGCTGACTTACGTTTCGCTGCGCTGGCGATGTCAGACTTGGACTTGCGCATTTTGCTTTCGCGTAACTTGAATCGTTCCAGATCCAAATAAGTGGCCAAGTAAAAAGCCAGGGTCGCCGTCAGCGCCGAGGCCACCGAGAAAGCGGTCGCGGTGAGCGATGGACCAAAGCAAGCGCCAGTTAAAAATAGCGCGCTGAGCGGAAGATAGTACATCAGCGGACGGAAGTTGCGCAGTAGTCGGAAAACCGTGCGCAGAATGATCCAGCCGTCACGGAACGTACGCAGCTTGGAGCGGCTGCCGGCCGGGCGTTCGCTGTAGGGAACTGGCACTTCGATGAACGCCATGTTTTGCGCGATGGCGCGAATCGTAAGTTCGGTTTCGATTTCAAATCCGCTCGACATGAAGTTGACCTCATGGACAAAGCGGCGTGAGAACACCCGGTAACCCGTGAGCAGATCCTTGACCGGATAGCCGAAGAGCACGCGCACCAAAGTGGTGAAACCGATATTGCCAAGAAAATGCAGCGGTCGAAAGGCTTCGGCCCTGCCCATTTGCAGGCGTGAACCCATGACCATTTCGTAATTTTGGTTTTTGGCCAAATCGATCAGTCGGGGAGCTTCGATCATGGGGTAAGTGCCATCGCCGTCGACCATGACGAAATAATCGGCGTCGATCATGCGCATCGCGTGGCGCAGGACGTGACCCTTGCCGCGCAGAGGGGAGTGAATCACCTCGGCACCGGCTCGTTTCGCGAGTTCGCTAGTTTTATCGGTAGAGCCATTGTCGAGTACGTACACGGTCGCGCGTGGCAGATATTTCTTGCTCTCGGCCACAACCTTGCTGACTGTGGCTTCCTCATTCAAACAGGGGATGACGACCGCGATTTTCATTGTTTTATTATCGGCCGATTCGGCGAAATTCTATGCAGGGCCTAGGGCTGTACCCGCCTTAAGACGGGCGGCCGAGGTAAACTTCGCTTGCGTAAATAATCTCGACGTTACCACCGCGGCTAAAACTATCGAAGATGGCCTTCAACTCGCGCTCGGCTTCAAATAATTTCGCATCACCGGCCTTGGGGCTGTAGGAGGTGGATTGATAGCGTCCCCAGAGTGAAGTCCAATCTAAAACTTGTTTGTTGTCGAAACAGTGAAGCTCCCACCCTGCGGGACCAAAGAAGGTACGCTTCGAAGCCTCCGACCGGCTGGGCTCGGCGCGCACTTTGGCGTAATCGATACTCATCGTGTTGAGAAAGTTTTCGTAGGCTTTGCCAAATTCGCTCTTGGTCTCGCGGTTATTCCAAATGATCGCAGCCCGGCCAGCGGGCTTTAAAATACGCAGAAATTCGGCACGGGCCGCGAGCGGGTCGAACCAATGGAAAGCTTGCGCTGCGGTGACATAGTCGAAAGTTTTCTCAGGCAACCCAGTGGCCTCCGCGCCGCCATTGACCGAATGAAATCTCGAAAACTCACGCAAATAGTCCTCGCCGGCTTCGCGCATGGCGGAGTTGGGTTCGACGCCGAAAACCTCGTGCCCGGCACGCAATAGAACTTCAGTAAACAAACCCGTACCGGATGCAATGTCGGCGATTTTCAATGGCGGTTTGCCGGTGAACAATCCGGCGAGGGCCGAGGGATAGCCGGGGCGATATTTGACGTAATTCTCGACCCGGTCGGAGAAACGCGTTTTGGCATCAGGATGCATGCCGAAGTTTTACTTTTTGAGGAAATCGAAGTCACGCTCAAGCACGGTTTTACGCCCCTCGCTGCGGGCGTGATCGATGGCGCGCTCGCACAAAATGCGTACGTGATCGGAGAGAATCTCCATCACCTGGCCGGCCGTGTTCATTTCGGCGCGGGCGTGGATGTACTCTTTGAGGCGGGAGGCGATGATCAAAACTTCGCGTGGCATTGCGTTTTGCGGCGTGGGAGCAGAGCCCGGTGCGCGTACGATGCTGCGTTTGGCGTCCCCGGCTCCGGTACTCGCGGCCACGGAAGAGTCAGCGGGTTTCATTGGTGCACGTTCTTCCATGGCGGCGGCATCTTTGTGGCGCGCGCCCGGCAAATGCACTTCAAAACACGAGACCGAACAAAACACATAGCCGGTGCGCTGGCCGTTGCAGGTCGAAACGCTACACGTGTAGTAACGGGCTCCGAGGCCGATTGGTTTTTTGCAAGAGCTGCACTTGCGCCAAAATGCGGTTTCCATGGACGCTCAGGTTAGAGTATTGCTAATTTGAAGTCATGACCTCTTATCCCACGCCCATTCATAAATTTGTCGCCCTCGCTCGCGAAGGACAGTATCCAAACGCGATTATTCGACTTAAGTCGGGTTGGGTAGTGGCCGCGGAAAAGCAAACCGTAGAAGGTTACTGCCTGCTGTTCCCGGACCCGGTGGTGAAGGATTTGAATAGCTTAAACGAGGCG